>DASSML010000184.1:0-3245 GCA_035688895.1 Gemmatimonadales bacterium | reverse complement strand
GTCGCGTTGTCCGGCGGCAGCAGGGCGAACCGCGCCCCGGTGGCCCCTTGGATCGATTGGACCCGCCCGGTGAACGTCCGCCCCTTGTATGCGTCCACCTCGATCTCCACCGGCTGACCCACGGCGATGTCGTCGAGCTGGGTTTCCTTCATATTGGCCACCACCCACACGTCCCCCTCATCCACCAGGCTCATCAGCGACTGGCCCGGGCTCACCAGCTGTCCGACCTCCACGGTCTTCTTGGAGACTCGTCCCGACGCCGGGGCGGTAATCACGGTATACGAGAGCTGCAGCTCGGCGGCGGCCGTCGCGGCCTGCGCGGCCGCCAGGTGGGCCTGGGCGGTCCGCACCCCGGCGCTGGCGCCCGACACCTCCGCCTGGGCTGCCCGCGCCTGACTCTGCGCCGCCCGCAGGTCGGCTTCGGCCGAGCGATAGGCGGCCTCCGCCTCATCCAGCTGCTGCTTGCTGATCACCCTGGTCTCCGACAGCCGCCGCATACGCTCGACGTCCTGGAGAGTCCTGTCGTAGGTCGCCTGGGCCGAGGCGATGCTGGCCACCGCCGCTCCGCTCTTGGCCGACGCCTGGCCGACCTGCGCCGTCGCCTCGCCGTTCCGCGCGGCCGCCGCCTGGGCCGCGCTCAGATCGGCCTCGGACTCCTGCAGCCGGACCTGGTAGTCGCGCGAGTCGAGCGTCACCAGGGTGTCGCCCTCGCGGACGATCTGATTGTCCTGGACCAGGACCCGGGTGACATATCCGCCCACCTTGGGCAGGACCGGAACCACGTGCCCCTCGATCTGGGCGTTGTCGGTGGTCTCGTGAGACCGGCTGTACAACCAGGTCCGGATTCCCCAGAAGGCGCCGGCCACGGCCAGGATCCCCAGGAAGGCAAGGGGCAGCCATCGCCGCTTGGGCCGCGGCGGCTCGGGGATCTCGGTTTCTGTGGTGGGTTGAGGGCCTACCATCGGGGCTCGGGTCTCGGCAGTGGTCGTCGTCATAGTTGGAGAATAACCGGCCGACCCCCCGGACGGTTCTCGGGCGTCGTCTGCCGGGTCGGCTAACCCGCGGCGCCGTCGGAGCCTGCCCGACGCCGGGCTACCTCGGCAACGGCGGCCCAGTCGAGATCGCCGTCGCCGTGGGCGACGGCCTCCAGGAAGGCGTCCCGCAGGACGCTCGCGAAGGGAAGGGGAACCCGGGCCGCTTCACCTGCCGCCAAGGCAAGCCGGACATCCTTGAGGCCCAGCGCCAGCCGGAAGCCCGGTGGCTGGTATTTCCGGCCGGCGATGATGGCGCCGTAGTTCTTGTAGACGGGGGCGGCGAAGAGCGAGCTGGTCAGGAGGTCGAGCAGCGTCTCGGGAGCGACGCCGTGCCGGGCCGCCAGCGTCGTGGCCTCGCTGATGGTCTCGATCGCCGCGGCGATCATGAAGTTGCCGGCGATCTTGGTGGCGGCGGCCTGGGTCGGCTCCGGGCCGAGGCGCCAGGTCCGCTGGCCCATGGCATCGAGCAACGGTGCGGCCCGGTCCAGCGCCTCCTCCGGCCCCGCGGCGACGATGGTGAGCTTGCCGGCGGCGGCAACCTCGGCGCGGCCGAAGACCGGGGCCGCGACATAGATGAGTCCGCGCTCCGCATGCGCGGCGGCCAGCTCGCGGGTGAGCTCCACCGAGACGGTGGCCATGTTGAGGTGGATCATCCCGCGGGGAGCCTGGTCGAGGACCGGGCCGGCGAGCCCGATGGAGCGGTAGGCGCCGTCGTCGGCGAGCATGGTGATGGCGACGTCGCCGCGGAACGCCTCTGCCGGCGTACCGACCGCCTGGGCGCCTTCAGCCGCGAGGTCCCGGGCGGGGCCGGGAGACCGGTTCCATACCCGGAGCCGGTGCCCCGCCGAGAGCAGCCTCGACGCCATGGCCCGGCCCATGGCGCCGAGCCCGATGAATCCGATTTCCATACCACCCCTTACTGCGCTTTGCCTCGGATCAGCTCGTCGCGCCCGCCTCGTGGCGACCGGAGAGCAGCCGCTCGGTGAAGTCGAGCCGCTCCTCGAGCTGGCTCACGGTGCTTTCCAGCCGCTCGATCGTGCCTCGCTGCACCTCGATCTCCCGTCGAAGATCGGACCCATCCGCCCAGGGCGGTGGCCCGTACCGACCGGACGGCCCGTACCGGCCATACCAGCGGCGCCGGCGAAAGGCCATCGAGATCAGCAGCAGCGGCACCAGCCAGAACATAAAGGCGAATCCCCACATTGTGCGTTCCTCCAGGCCGCTACACGGCCCCGGTTTGCCAGGCCTGCTCGATGTCATCCGTCGCCTTGCGCAGGATCTCCGCGACCCGCTTGAGGGCGGGGTCGTCCGGCCCGCGGCGCCAGGCGCGCTTGAAGGTGGTGGCGGCCAGCTTGGCGAACGCGCCCTGGACCTCGCCCAAGCCGCCGCCGGCGAAGTCGCGCACCGTCTCACGCACCCGATCGAGGATCTCGTCGAGCAGGTCGCGGTGCTGCTCCAGGTACTGCTCGCCCTCGGGCGTCACGTGGTACACCTTCTTCCCGGCGGTATCGACGGACCGGACGTACCCCTCGTCTTCCAGGAGCTGCAGGGTGGGATAGACCGTCCCCGCGGACGGGGTATAGTAGCCGGCCATTTTCTCCTCCAGCGCCTTGATCACCTCGTAGCCGTGCCGGGGCTTCTCCTTGAGGAGCCGGAGAATCACGAACTTCACTTCGCCGGACTCGAACATCTGATTCCGTCGTCGGGAACCCCTCGGCCCGGGGCCGTGGCCCCACCAGCGGGCCCCGCCGAACCAGGGTCCGAATCCCCAGTCGTCACGCGCACTGCACATGGAACTCCTCCTTCTTGCGGTATGTCGTAAGACATTACTTACGATATATCGTAAGAAATGGCGCGTCTGGGGTCAAGAGGGATCCGGCGAGTCTCCGAGGAGCGAGCGGACCTGGACCAGCAGGTCGGCGAGGTCGAACGGTTTGGGGAGGAAGGGCACGCCCTCGGGGATGGGGCCGTGATGGGCGTTCTGCTGGTCGGCGAAGCCGGAGATGAGGAGGGCGGGCAGGCCAGGACGGAGCTCGCGGGCCTGAAGGATGAGGTCGGTGCCGTAAATCACCGGCATCACGATGTCGCTGATGAGGAGGTCGACCTGCGCGTCGCCACGGAGGATGTCCAGCGCCTCCCCGGGAGTGGCGGCGGTGATGGCGTGGTAGCCTCGCCGCTCGAGCATCCGCGCGGTGGACACGCGCACCATCT
>DASSML010000183.1:0-2456 GCA_035688895.1 Gemmatimonadales bacterium | reverse complement strand
CCGACGTGAAACAGGGTGAACGTGGTGATGGGAAGGCCGAATGCCATGGTGTACCTCCGGTCAGGTGGGCCTGCGTACCCGTGCTGTCACAGTCCGGCAGCGCGGCTGGCGTAAAACTGCTCGGCGAGATACGCTGACTGTCTCCACTTTTTCCTGTCGGGACGTCTCACCCGGAGACCAGTATGCCGATGATCACCGCGCTCGATGGCACCGAGATCTACTATAAGGATTGGGGCACCGGTCAGCCGGTCGTGTTCAGCCACGGCTGGCCGCTCAGCGCCGACGCCTGGGACGACCAGATGTTCTTTCTGGCCGGGCATGGGTATCGCTGCATCGCCCACGACCGGCGGGGGCATGGCCGGAGCGGCCAGCCCTGGACCGGCAACGACCTGGACACCTACGCCGACGACCTCGCGGCGGTGGTGACGACCCTCAATTTGAAGGATGCGATCCACGTCGGCCACTCCACCGGCGGCGGGGAGGTCGCCCGTTACATCGGGCGCCACGGGACCGCGCGGGTCGCCCGGGTGGCCTTGATCAGCGCGCCGACGCCGCTGGTCGTCAAGACCGAGTCGAATCCGAACGGCCTTCCACTAGAGGCATTCGACCAGATCCTCGGGGGCATGCTGGCCGACCGGGCGCAGTTCTTCAAGGAGCTGGCGGTGCCCTTCTACGGCGCCAACCGCCCGGGCGCCAAGGTGAGCGACGGGCTACGGGAGAGCTTCTGGCTGCAGGCGATGCTGGCGGGGATCGAGGGGGTCTACGGCAGTGTCAAGTCGCTCGGCGAGAGCGACTTCACCGAGGACCTCAAGAAGTTCGACATTCCCACCCTGGTGCTCCACGGCGACGACGACCAGATCGTGCCGATCGACTTCACCGGCCGTCAAACGCCCAACCTGGTGAAGGGCGCGAGGCTGGTCGAAGTCAAAGGCGCCCCGCACGGGATGTGCACCACGCACAAGGATCTCATCAACGCCGAGCTGCTCAAGTTCTTCCAGGACGGGGGGACCGCGACCGGCACCAAGCGGGAGAAGGCTGGGGCCGGGCGGGCGTAGGGCCTTGGGTGAAGGCAGTTGGGGGCCGCGGATGAACGCAGATGCATCCCCTACCTCAACAGCTCCTCGAGCCACCGCTCACACCGCACGTCGAACTCTCCGGTGGTCACGTCGGCCGGGCAGGTCATCGCGCCGATGAACTCGCGGTGGGACAAGACCGCCCACTCGGTGGTGCTGACAGCTTGGTCTGCTCTGCTCGCCAGTTCCGGGACGGCCGGCATGGCCTCGAACCGGTAGGCCCGGCCGTTCCAGGTGATCGTTCGCATGAAGTACCGCACCGCACCCTCGCAGCTGATGAAAACGGGAACCGCTGTGATCGACGGGCACCAGGATATGCGCCGCCGTCACGCCGCGATCACCCCGATATCACCAGCGACAACCAATTCACCGCGAACCAGTTAGCGCCCTCGCGGCAGGGTCTTTCTGCCCCACACCTGGAACACCCGGGGACAGGCCACCACCGTGTGCGGGTCCCGGGTGTACTCCGTCAGCTCCTCGATCACCCGCTCGCACTCCTCCCGGCTCGCCACCTCTTCCAGCACCACCGAGTCGGCGATGTTGACCATCGTGCTCAGGCTCAGCTCCTTCTCCGTGGAGCGGCCCCCGTAGATCGGCTGGACCAGGCTGACACGGGCGTCCGACAGGCCGGCCTCCAGGCACATCCGGTACAGCTCCATCCCCACGTTGGCGTCACCGCCCTTTCGGGCCACCACCCGGGTGTACAACTCGCAATAGCGGTCGTACGCCGGGTTGGCGGGCTGGGAGAACGCGCCGCTGAAGTCGATGTCCTCCAGCACCACCACCCCATGAAGGCGCAGGGCGGCCACCATTCTGGCCACCAGCATGTCCCGCTCGGCCAGGTGCGACACGATGAACCGGCCGTACACCACGTCGTAGCTGTCCGGCTCGACCCAGGTCGTCACGTCGAGAACCCGGTACTCGACGTTCTCCAGCCCCGCCTTCCGGGCCTGCCGCCGGGCGGTGTCGAGCTTCACGGGATCGAAATCGAGGCCCAGGACATGGCCATCCGGCCCGACCCGCTCGGCCAGCGCGCGGCTCACGTGCCCCGCGCCGCAGCCGACGTCCACTACCGTCATTCCCGGCCCGACCCCCGCGGTGTCGAGCAGCGCCTCGGTGGTGGGGCCCATCACCTGCGCCAGCAGGTCGAGGCGGCGGGCGCCGTGCCTCCCGCCGCGTAGAGCATACGCTGTGGTCATCATGACGACTCCATCCCATCCCGTCTGGAGCGATGAATCCTGCTCGGCCTGCACCGGTTCCTAACTAACCCGCCGGTACGGACCCGCGCCAGAGCACGACTAGGGAGACTGCGACGGAAGCGGCGGATACCGGACACCGTCGCGGAAAACCAGCACGATGTCGCGGGTCTGGTGGATGTCGGCG
>DASSML010000182.1:0-7276 GCA_035688895.1 Gemmatimonadales bacterium | reverse complement strand
ACCTCGGAGGTAGTAGCAACCCCCGGACATGCAGGCGGGCACTGCAGTGGCCCGTAGGGTCGCCCACCCCCCGCGCGATCCCCGATCCGCGATCTCCCCCTGCGCGCCCCGATCCGCGATCCGCCCCGCGCGTCTAGCATGATGGCAGGCGGACGCACAAGTTTGTCCCCGTCTCCCACAACCACAGGGCATCCATGACCGCACTCCGCGCGTCCCTCGCGCTGATCTTCTCGCTCGCAGCCGTCCCCGCATCCGCTCAACAGCCGCCCGACACCTCCTCCTCAGCCGGCCGCCTGGAAGTCTCCCCCGCCAAGCTCGAGCTGGCGGTCGGGGACTCACTCCGGCTCTCGGCCAAAGCGTTCGATACCACCGGGAAGGCGCTTACCGACGCCACGATCTTCTTCAAGAAGCAGGGCCTGGCCGCCGCGACGGTGGATTCGACCGGCATGGTCTACACCGGCGGCATCGGCGACCTTCGCGTGCTGGTGACGGCGCTGGTGCCCGGTGGGCGGCCGATCCTGCAGATCGTCGAGGTGAACGTCCTGCCCAGCGCGGCCAAGCGGATCGGGATCGGGGCCCACGCCGCGCGCATGGTCAAGGGGCAGCGGATCCCGCTGGTGGCGACGGTGTACTCGGCCGAGGGGGACCAGCGGTACGACTCGGTCCGCTGGACCAGCTCGATGACGTCGGTCGCGCGGGTGAGCGGCAACGGCGTGGTGGACGCACGCGGGCCCGGGAAGACGACCCTCACCGCGGCGGCAGGCGGCATCAAGGCAACTACCGTGATCGAAGTCGCCTCCGTCTCCCCCGCCTCGATCGCCATCGAGCCGGCCCAGGGCAAGGGCTCAACCGGCGACGTGATCCGCTTCCGCGCGGTGGCAAAGGACGCGAACGGGAGGACGATCGAGGGAGTCGCACCGGTGTGGTCGTTCGGCCCGGGCCAGGGGGAGATCGACGCCGAGGGGGCGTTCGTTGCCTATGAGCCGGGGACGTACAGCGTGACCGCCGCCCTGGCCGGCCGCTCGGCGAGCGCGCCGGTGACGGTGAAGCGGCGGGAGATCCGCCGCTCTGCCACGGTGGTGGGGTCGGTCGTCCGGAGCGCCTTCGCGACCACCGAGGTCTGGGTCCATCCCAACGGCAAGGTCGCCTATCTCGGCACCACGCTCGGCGGCGACCGGGTCTACACCATCGACGTGAGCGACCCGGCCAATCCCCGGATCGTGGACTCGGTCCAGGCGAACACCCGCTCGATCAACGACATCATGACCGACAAGGCGGGCAAGGTCATGGTGTTCACCCGGGAGGGAGCGTCCGACCGGAAGAACGGCATCGTGATCGCCACCCTGGACGATCCGCTGCACCCCAAGGTGGTGAGCGAGTTCACCGACGGCGTCACCGCGGGCGTCCACTCGGCGTTCATCTATACCCAGCCTAAGTACGGCACCCACGTCTACCTCACCAACGACGGCACCGGCGCGATCCACGTGATCGACATCAACGACCCGGCGCATCCCAAGCAGGTCGGCCTGTGGAAGACGCCGAGGGCCGACGCCGGGCGGGTGCTGCACGACATCGACGTGCAGGACGGGATGCTCTACGCCAGCTACTGGCACGACGGGCTGGTGATCCTCGACGTCGGCAAAGGGATCAAGGGCGGCAGTCCCTCGAAGCCGGAGCTGGTGTCGCAGTACAAGTACGACCTCGACTCGCTCTACCGGCAGGTGGCCGAGCACGGCGGGCCGGGGTTCATCCGGGGGACGCACACCGCGTGGCGGCACGGGAACTACGTGTTCGTGGGGGACGAGGTGTTCGGCAACGAATCGGCGAGCGCCTTGTTCGCGGGCCGGCCGACGAGGGCCTACGGCCGGCTCCACGTGGTGGACGTGAGCGACATCGCCAACCCGAAGGAGGTCGGGTACTACGAGCCGGAGTACGGCGGGGTGCACAACGTCTGGGTCGCGGGCGACACGCTCTACGTCGGGGCGTACAACGCCGGGTTCAAGGCGTTCGACATCTCGGGCGAGCTCAAGGGCGATCTCCGGGCCCAGGGGCGGGAGATCGCGGATTACTCGACGTCGGATCCGAAAGGGTTCATCCCCAACGCGCCGATGACCTGGGGCGCGGTGGTGAAGGACGGCCTGGCGTATGTGAATGATCTGAACAGCGGACTGTACTTGA
Source organism: Gemmatimonadales bacterium (assembly GCA_035688895.1). Lineage (GTDB taxonomy): Bacteria > Gemmatimonadota > Gemmatimonadetes > Gemmatimonadales > GWC2-71-9 > CAVVWJ01. The sequence continues at coordinate 5,098 of DASSML010000182.1, read as the reverse complement.
TAAGGTTAGAGCCTGCGCGGTCGAAGGGGCCGTTTACGCCATGAGGGCGCAGAGACGGGGGGGCGCGGGGGCGCGGGGCCGCGGACGTGCGATCGCGGCGGTCGCGGTGGTCGCAGGCGTGGGAGTGGCAATTCTGGCGGCGGCGCAGGCACCACCCGCGCCCTCACGCCCCAGCGCCCCCGCGCCTACCGCCACCTACTACGTCTACGTCGTCTCCGAGGGCAACGACAAAGTCCAGCTCCTCAAGTTCGGCCCGAGCGGCTTCACCGTCGATCACTCCTTCACGACCGGCATGATGCCCACCGATCCCGACGGCCCGCACGGCGTCGCGGTGGCGCCGGACGGCAAGCACTACTTCGTCTCGACCGGCCACGGCACGCCATACGGCCGGATCTGGAAGTACGCGACCGGCACCGACACGCCGGAGGGCCAGACCGAGCTCGGCCTCTTCCCGGCGACGGTCTCGGTGTCACCGGACGGGTACGTCGCATACGTAGTGAACTTCAACCCGTTCGGGGAGAAGGTGCCGTCATCGGTGTCGGTGGTTGCGACGGCGGAGATGCAGGAGATCGCCAAGGTCACCACCTGCATCATGCCGCACGGCTCGCGGCTCAGCCCCGACGGCAAGCGCCACTACTCGGCGTGCATGATGGACGACCTGGCAGTGGAGATGGATACCCGGACGCTCAAGGTCGCGCGGTATTTCGTGGTGACCAAGGGCAAGGAGAAGGGCGTGATGGGTGCGCCGCCTCCCCCCTCCCCCGCCCCACCTCCGCCGGCCAGGGCCGCCGCGGCCCAACCCGCGAGTCACGACATGGGCGGCCACGGGTCCGAGCCTCCCAAGCCCGGCGACGTCGCATGCTCCCCGACCTGGGCCCAACCGTCCTCGGACGGGCGGCGGCTCTTCGTCGCTTGCAACAAGTCGAACGACATCGCGGTCATCGACGTGGACGGTTGGAAGCTGCTGGATCGGTGGCCCGCGGGAGACGGTGTTTACAACCTGGCCGTGACCCACGACGGCCGTCTGCTGCTCGCCACGAACAAGCGGGACCAGTCGATGTCGATGTTCGACGCACGGACCGGCAAGGAGCTCAAGCGGCTTCCCACCAAGCGGAAGGTCGTCCACGGCGTGGTGGTGTCGCCGGACGACAAGTACGCATTCGTGTCGGTCGAGGGAAAGGGATCGGAGCCGGGCACAGTCGAAGCCATCGACCTGAGTGCCCTTGCCACCGTGGGCACAGTGGACGTCGGGCCGATGGCTGGTGGCGTCGACGTCTGGAAGGTGGAGTAGAGCTGAAGAATCGGTGCGTCCGGGGCGACGCACCGGGGGCCACACGCCCGCCGGCCCGTCGGTACTTGAAGAGTTGATGATCTCAGGTCGGCGCACCGGGGGCCCCACGCCCGCCGGGGCATCGGTACTCGCTACTCTCGCGGGCGGGCGTTCCGGGTCCGGTGGCGAGTACCGAGTCGCCTATCCGGCGGGCGTGTGACCCCCGGCGCGCCGACCCCGACGATCCCTACTCGCGAGCAACCTGGTGGCCCCGGGATCCTCGTATGACCACGCCCTTCCGAGACAAGACCGTCTGGATCACCGGCGCCTCCTCCGGCATCGGGCGCGCCCTCGCGAAGGTCTTCGGCCGGGCAGGCGCGCGTCTCATTCTCTCCGCCCGCAACGTGGACGCGTTGAAGGCGGTCGCGCGCGAGACCGGAGCCGAGACACGGATCCTCGCGCTGGATCTGAACGATCTGGCGTCGCTCCCGGCGGCGGCGGCGGCGGCGCTGCGCGAGTTCGGCGGCGTGGACATCATGGTGCACAACGCCGGTGTCGCGGTACGGGGACGGGCGGCCGACCTGAGTCTCGAGGTCCACGAGCGGGTCCTGCGCACCAACTACCTCGGCCCGGTGGTGCTCACCCAGGCGCTCCTCCCGTCCATGCGAGCCCGCGGGGGCGGCCGATTCGTCGTAGTCAGCAGCCTCGCGGGGAAATACGGCGGGCCCCTGCTCGCCGGATATGCCGGGTCCAAGCATGCGTTGCACGGATTCTTCGACACCTTGCGGGGCGAGGAGCGCGAGGCGGGCATCGCGGTGACGATCGTGATCCCGGGGTTCATCCGCACCGACATCACGGCACACGCCCTGACCGGGACCGGGGAGCCATTCGGGCAGGTTCTGCCGGTGTACCACGACGCGATGACCCCCGACGATTGCGCCGCTCGCATCCTCCGGGCCGTCGCGCGCGACCGGCGCGAAGTCCTCGTGGGCGGGCTCGAGACCTGGACCGTCTACCTCCAACGCCTGAGCCCCCGCCTGGCGGCCCTCGTCGTCTGGGGCCATCCGGTCCGATGGAAGAACCGCCTGCTCGCGCCCTGGCGCGCGTTGAGGCGGCGCCTTGGCGGGGCTCGGGCCGGGAGCTGACGCACCTGGGCGCGGGCCACCGGTCCGCCCCCTAGCATCTCTGCTCGCGCGCCCGCCTTTCCACTCGCGCGCCCCTCGTGGGCCGGGGATCCCACCGCGCGCGACTGGCGCAAACTCGTCCCGCCTCCTCATTATAGAGAGGAGGGCTCGACCATGAATCGCCTCCTCGCTCCAACTCCTCTGCTCCTGGCCGCCTGCGCGCTAGTCGGTCGAGCCGACCCGGCCGCCAAGACCCCTGTCGCCGTCCGCAGCCATAACGCCAACGATGTCGATGTGTATCTCCTGTGCGGAGACACGCACCCGCAGTGGCTGGGAACCGTCCCCAAGCAGGGGGTGGCGGAGTATGCCATCTCACGGGAGCGACGAATCTGCGCGCCGGGACTCAACTTCTTCCTGGTGGTCCGCACGCAGGAGAAGGGCTATTGGGTCGGACCCCTTCGGGGAGTACAGCCCTCGAGCTATGTGGAGCTGGTGATCGAGAAGTACGCGGGATTGTCGACCGCCGACATGCAGGACGTATCTCGCTGAGCTCCGCGCCAGCGGGGCTATGGCGCGGTCGCGCCATAGCCCCCTGATGCGTTTTTCGCCGCTACTGTTGCGCCTGTGGTGCCTGCCCTCCGCCGAAGTCGTACGAGACCGCCACCTGCAACCGGCGGGGGAGGATCGGCCGCGCCAGGAACAGGGTCGTCGGCGCGCCCGTCACGATGCGCGGGTTCCCCTCTTCCAGCCCCTTGCTCTGGAACGCGTTGAGCAGATCGAGGGTCAACCGGGCAGCCGAGTTCGGGATGATGAAGCCCAGGCCGAAGTTGAAGTAGTTGTAGTCGGGGAGCACGGTACCGTTGATCCGGTCCCGCGGAGCCTCGGTGAACCGCGAGCCGACGTAGTGCCAGTCGGCCTTGAGCTGCAGGCCGGCGGCCCGCTGAGGTGAGAAGATGGCGGCCAGGTTGCCCACGAACGTCGGGACGCCGGCCAGCTTCTCGCCCACCAGGCTGTCGATGCCGGGGCCCTGCTCAGCCCGGAGGAGCGTGCCGGTGCCCTCGAGCTGAAGTCCTTCCGTCGGCGTGACGAACGCTTCCATTTCGGCGCCGTACGACCGAGCTTCCGGGTCGACCGTCACCCGCCACGTGGTCGATCCGTCGGCGCCGATGACCGCGCCCTGGCCGGTGATGTTCTTGAGCTTGGTGTAGAAGCCATTCAGCGTGGCGCCGATCCGGCTGCTCCCGTACTTGATGCCTCCTTCGAGCGACTGCACCTCACGGGACTCGAAGACGTCGACCTGCGCCTGGGACGACGCGTTCAGGAACTCGTCCAGGGCGGGCATCTTGTATCCCCGCGCGCCCGTCGCATACAGGCCGACCTTCTCGTTGAGCCGATAGTTGAGTCCGACGGACGCCGACCAGTCGGTGATGCTGGTGGTGAAGTGCCGGTAGCTGTTGTTCCCGAAGTTCATGTTGTCGACGGTCGTCAGCGGGTTGCCGTCGAGATCGACCGGCGAGGTGTTCTCCGACTGCTGCACGTAGTCGTCGTACTCGACCCGCGCGCCGAGGTCGGCGCGGAGCCGGTCGGTGAGCTGGACCTCGCCGCCCGCGACGCCCGACACGATCGTCGTCTGACCGGTGCCGTTGGCGTAGTTGCTGATGAACTGGCGGAATCCGTTCTGGGTGACCGTGTCCGGCAGCCCTCCCGGGGGGGTGACCACCAGGTCCAGGAAATGGGGAATGTCCTGCACGTCGGTCAGGACGTTGGTGAAGTACCATTTGTTGGTCTGGGTGTAGTTGGCGAAGTAGCCACCCAGCGTCAGGGTGTGCTTCCCGAAGGAGCGCCGCAGCGAGAGCTGATCCTGGACCGCCGAGATGGGCTTCTCGATGTGCCACTCACCCGGCGATGCCACCAGGCCGTTCGGGGTGTTGAAGGCAAGCTTCTGGCCCTTGGCATCGAAGACGTTGGTGAAGAAGTACTGGCCCGTGCTGCCGGCGGGGAAGCCGAGTCCGCCCTGGTCCGGCTTTCCCGTGATGAAGTCCTGCGCGCTGAAGATGCCGCCACTCGGCATCGCGTTCCATTCTTGACTGTTCTGCATGACCTGCGCGGTGTTCTGCAGATGCCAGTCCTTCGACAGGTCGAGTCCCACGTCGCCGGTGAACCAGAAGGCCTTGGTCCTGAGCCCGTTGTCCAGCGGAAGCTGCAGCGGACCATTGGGCGTCGGCACGGTGATGTCCACGCCCTCATTGGTGATCATGGAGCCGTAATTGCCGAACCCCGAGACGTACTGCGGATCGGCGGCGTTGGTGAACGGGAGCGGGGTGATGAACTCGTTGCGGTCGTCGATGTACTTCCCCGAGAAGCGCACGTACCCGTTGTTGAGGAGGCGGGTGACGTTGCCCTTGAACTGGCCGCCCCGGATGCCGGGGTAGCCCGGATCACGGACGCCGTGGTCGTAGCGATAGAAGCCGCCTAGGTTGAAGCGCCAGTCGTCCCCGAACGGCCCGTTCATGTTGAGGTCGTACCGGGCGAGTCCTTCCGTGGCAGCGGTACCGCGCATCGTGCCGTTGAAGACGTCGCCGCCGGTCTTGTTGATGAAATTGACGATCGCGCCCGGCGTGTTGGAGCCGAAGAGCGGTGAGCTTCCTCCGCGCACGACCTCCATCCGGTCGATGTTCTCGTCGAAGCGGAACAGATTGTCGGC
>DASSML010000181.1:0-8394 GCA_035688895.1 Gemmatimonadales bacterium | reverse complement strand
CGCTCCGTGGGGCAGTCCGACGGTGGAGAACGACGGCAGGCCGTTGCTGATGTCTACCTCGACATCGACCGGGTAGGCGTCGATGCCCAGGACGGCGGCGGAACGGACGCGTGCGAGCATGGTGGTCCGGGAATGGAAGTCGACCCAGGGTACCGCGGTTCGCGGTCCGTGCTGGACTCCTTCCTGCGCAGAACAGGTTGGAAGTGCGCCAGTGCGGTGACGGGGCACGAGAGGTACTGGGGGCAGAGTCTGACCGACCTCTCACCTCACGTTCAGACCCGCTTCATGATGCGGGTCCAGATTGGATACCGAGGCGGTCTAGACGGGCGGAATCCGGCCGAAAATGCCCGGACCGCACAGATTGAACGGAACTTGCAGGAGCGGGTGCTGGTGCTGGTCCGCTGCGGAATTCCCCCGGTTTCGCGTGCGGGATGGTCGAGTCCTGGAGCCGAATGATGCGTCGATTCTTGTGTTCTGCAGTCCTCCTCAGCTCCCTCGCGGCGTGCGCCCTGCCCCGCGCCGGCGCGGCGCCGCTCGCCCCGGTGGAGCGGGCGTGGGCGGTCCCGACCCTGGAGCTGTACCAGGAGTGGTGGACCAAGACCGAGGCGTGCTCCGGACGCACCGGCGACATGTCCCAGGTCGCCTTCTATGCCGTGGACTCCCCGTCGGGCGCCATCGCCCTGGGCAAGGAGAAGGGCCACGGGTGGTGGATCCGGGACGGCAACCGCATTTATCTGCCGGCCAATGCCTTGTCCGAGGAATGGCTGGTCCGTCACGAGATGCTCCACGCGCTGCTCCAGACCGGGGCGCATCCGACCGACCAGTTCGTCGAGGCGTGTCACCTTGCCTCCACCCGGGTCTGGCGCGACTCGACCCTCGCCGCGGACCCGGCCAACCCGAGCGGACACTAGCCACCACCGCCGGCCGCGGCCCGGCGCCCGTTGGTGGTGGCGTCGGGGCCGTTCTTGCATCGCTGCGACTCCGGCATACGCTGGTGAATCTGGTGGGAAGCACGTACACGTCTGGATATCTTTGATCGGTTCACCCCGGCGGACTCCTCCACCACTCGGAAGCACGGCGTTACCAGAACTCGGCCTCGTCCCTTCGCGTCAGTAAGCCGCTGAGCCGGGCCACCTTACCAGGCCGATCGGACGGCCCCCGTTTTGCTGCAAAAGTTGTAGGCTCGAATCACGCCCACCCTGGTTCCTCCTCAGAGGTCGCATCCGGCGGGCCTCCTCGCAAACTGCGGGAGCATTGGCATGACGGTCTCAACCCCCCGGGCGCGCTGGCTGGCGCTCACCTCGATCGTGGCGATCGCCTGCCTCAGCGGCGGCTGGCTCCTGCGGGCCAAGCCCGCGGCAGGCGGCGGGGTCTACCAGCAAGCGCGGCTCTTCGAGAACGTCGTCGGCGCGATCAACCATCACTACATCGATTCCCTGGGAGAGGGCGACCTCTACGAGCGCGCGGCCGAAGCCCTGGTGGCCAGCCTCAAGGACCCCTACGCCGAGCTCCTGATCAACGAGTCCTACCGCGAATACCAGCGCCAGATGACCGGCACCGAGGTCGACCTGGACCTCGGCCGCGGCGCAACCGAGTCGGGGTTCGGGTCGGGCGGCCACCCCCTCATTTCTCGTGGCGACGAGATCTTGAGCATCGACGGCACCAGCACGGTCGGGTGGTCGACGAGTCGGATCGAGGAAGCGCTCCGCAACAGCCGGCGGTCCACGGTGACGGTCCTGGTGCGAGCCCCCGGCTCCGACCGGCCGGTGGTGCGGGAGATCACCCGCACCAGCGTCCACGTCCCCGCGGCGTCGCCTGGAGTCTTGCTGAACGGCGGCGTCGGCTATGTCACCCTACGCCGGATGAGTGAGGGGGCCTCCGACGAGCTCCGGACCGCGGTGGATCGCCTCCGGGCCGAAGGGATGCATGCGCTGGTGCTGGATCTCAGGTCGAACCCGGGTGGGCTGATCCGCGAGGGTGTCAAGGTCGCGAGCCTCTTTCTGCAGCCCGGAGATACCGTCGCCGTGTCGAGGGGACGCACGGGCAAGCACCTGAAGGCGTATCTGGCGGACGAGTCGGGAGGCTGGGAGGATCTGCGGCTGGCCGTCCTGGTGAATCGGGGCACGGCGAGCTCGGCCGAAGTCGTCGCCGGGGCGCTGCAGGACCACGACCGAGCCGTGCTGGTGGGTACCCCGACCTACGGCAAGGGCGTGCTGCAGACCACCTACCCGCTGGGCGACGAAGTGGCCATCAAGCTCACCACCGCCCGCTGGTACACCCCGACGGGTCGCTGGGTGCAGCGGCCCCAGTCGGAAACCACCGGCGCTCCGGGCAACCGCACGCCGGCCATGGAGCCCCAGGTCTTCCGCACCCCGATGGGCCGGCCCATTCCGGACCAGAGCGGCATTCTCCCCGATCTGATGGTCCGCACCTCCTTCCGCTCCGACGGCGAGCGGACCCTTCACCTCGCGCTGGGCGACGATCTGGACCGGTTCCGCCAGGTGCTCAGCGCGTACGCGGCCGAGCTCAGGACCGATCCTGAGGTCAGCGACGAATCCTTCGTCGTGACCCAGGCCATGCGCGACACGCTGTACGCCCGGCTGGTGGGCGAAGGGGTGCCGCTGGCGCGCGATACCTACGATGCCGCCGCCCCCTATGTTGCCGAGCAGCTCGGCTACGAGGTGACTCGCGAGCTCTTCGGCACCGAGTCGGTGGTGCGCCGTCAGGCCAAGGGCGACCGGCAGCTCCAGGCGGCCCTTCGGATCGTCCGGACGGCCGGGAATCAGCAGGAGGCGATCACGTCGGCGGTGGCGACGCAGGCTTCCGGCCGGGCGCGCTGACCGGGCTCAACCGGGCAGGCGCACCGTCACGGCGGTGCCCTGCCCGACCTCGCTCTCCACCTCGATCGTCCCGCCCCAGCTCTCTACCAGCCGCCGCACGATCGCCAGGCCCAAGCCCGAGCCGCTGGTCGTCGTGGAGAATCGGGGCTCGAAGATCCGCGGCAGCAGCTCGGCCGGGATCCCCTCCCCGTCGTCGGCCACCCGGATCCGGCCCGGCCTCACCGAGATGTCCACCACCCGCGCGCCCGCGTTGCGGGCGTTCTCCAACAGGTTCACCAAGACTTCCTTCACCTCGTCCGCCCGCGCGGCGCCGGTTGCACCCGGCTCGGCGGTGAGCCGCACCTCGTACCCCTCCTCGGCCAGCCGGTAGAGCTGCACCACCTCGCCAACCGCGAGACCGAGATCGATCCGGTCCAGGGGCTGGTGATCGTCGGCCGGCGCCGCGAAGCGGCTGAACGCCCGGGCGATGGTATCCAGCCGATCGATCTCGCCCAGCATCCGCTTCGCCGTTTCCTCCAGGGTCTGATCGAAATCGGTTCGCCGGTCGCGATACACCCGGCGGAGGTGCTGCAGCCCGAGGCGCATCGGGGTAAGGGGGTTCTTGATCTCGTGCGCCACCTGCCGCGCCATCTCGCCCCAGGCCAGAACCCGCTCGGCGCGGGAGAGGTCGGTCACGTCGTTGAGCGCGATGACCAGACCACGCACGTCGGGCTCCAGCGTGGCGAGCTGGAGGGTCAGGCGGCGACCGCCGATCTCCAGCTCGCTGATCGCCTCGGCCTGCCCGTCGCGCAGGAAACGGCCGATCTCGTCGGCGAGCGGCGCCCAGTCGCGGCTCAGGCCGGGCAGGAACGGGGTGCCCTCCGCCAGCCAGTCGCCCAGTAGGTCCACCGCCTGGCGGTTGGCGAGCAGCACCCGGCCCTCGGGGTCGAGCCCGACGACCCCCGTTGCCACGGTGGCGAGCACCGCGGCGGTGCGCCTCCGAGCCGCGTCCAGGGCCTCCTGGCTGGTGCGGATGTCGGCGGCCATCCGCTCGAAGGCGCCGAACACCGGCTCGAACTCGAGGGGCGGGTTCTCCGAATGCGCCGCCATCGACTGGCCTCGGCCCAGCGCCAGGGCCGATCGGCGCAGCTCGGCGACCGGCCGGGAGAGCGAGCGGGAGGCCCGCCCGGCGCCGACCAGGGCGGCCGCCACGCCGGCCAGGGTCGCGAGCAGCAGCACCAGCGCCAGGTCGAGCTGCCGCACGGCGAGTGACGAGTCGTCGGCCAGCTGGGGGGTCGCCAGGACGCCGATGGTGGACGGGGTGCCCGGCTGGATCACCCGATAGCCGACCCGCTCCGCCAGCGCGGGGATGGATCCATCCCGGGTGACCTCGAGGTCACCGCCCAGCGCCACCGCGTCGTACGCGCCCGGGTCCATGAGCTGCGGCATCACGCCCAGATCCTCGAGCACCTGGGTGCTGGTCGCCGCGAGTCGACCGCCCCGATACAACGCGAGGTCGGCGTCGATCCGCCGACTCAGCTCCTGCAGGCGATCCTCCGTGGCCGGTCCGCCGTTCCGCAGCGAAGCGCCGCCGGTGATCACCGCATCCCTGAGCGTCTGGGTGATGAGGAGGTCCCGGCCGCGCTCCACCTCCTGGGCCAGCCGGGCGAAGCTCCAGACCGCGAACCCGACCGCGGGGATGAGAAAGAAGGCCGCCAGCGTCACCGCCAGCCGGATCCGGAACGAGCGGACCAGACTCTGCCATCTCGGGCGGGGCACGCGCGCGCCGGAGACGACCTCGGCCAGGAACCAGAGGATGCCCAGCACACCCGCGTCGAGCAGGATGACCAGGATCCCCCGCACCAGCAGTGGGACCGGCCCACGCAGATCGATGGCGGCATGGACCACCCGGGTGCCGCCGGGGAGCGTCAGGGGAAACTCGTTTCGGACCGTCCACGCCTCCCGATGCCAACGAGGGCGCGGCAGGGCCGTCGCGGGATCGGGCGGCGGAGCGAGGGTGAGCTGGTAGAGCGGCGAGTGGCTGCGGGACGGCTCGAGCAGCCGTCCCACCCGCCCGGGCAGGATCAGCTCGGAGCGCGGCCCGACGGCCGCCGTCATCACTTCCTCCCGCGTCAGCCGGATCAGGAGAACGTAGTGGACGCCGGGCACCCGCACGACCTGGGCGATCCGCAGGCTGTCGGACTGGGGCAGGTCCTGCACCATGGTGGCAAGGAGCGAGGGAGGCAGATCCAGCGAGTCCAGCGGCAGCTCGTCGAGCGGCGCGCCGCGTCGGGTCCACAAGGCGAGCTGCGCCGGGTACCCCTGATGGCCCAGGGGAGAGCCGTGCCACAGCGCGTACATCTCGGAGGCGGTGGTCGGCGCGGTGGACCGCAGCACCTGTTCTCCGAACCGCTCGAGCAGCGGCACGGCGAGTGGATCGGGCTCCGCCCCGAGGCGCGCCACGTCCCGCTGCGCCACCTGGATCTTGCCGGTGATCTCCGCGCCCCAGGTCACCAGGGCCGCGGAGCTGCCGGCCACCAGCGCGATCCCGCCGATCGCCGCCCACCGCGGCGCCGGCAGACAGACGAGTACGAGGGCCGGTGTCCAGAGAAAGGTGTACCAGTCGGGCCACCCGCCACGCGGACTCCAGACCAGCACCCCGATAATCGCGGCGGCCAGCGCGATCGCAACGCCGAGTCCGATGCGCCAGGGCGGCGCCACGGCGGGCTCGGCGCCGCGGAAGAGCGCGGCGGTCGGAACGATGAGGGCCGAGGCGGAGACCAGAATGGCGAGCTGCCAGGTCAGCCACAGGCCCACGGACACACCCGCGGCCGGCGGGGTGATCCCCCGCCCCAGGCTGCTGATGAGGTACGGCGACGCCAGCAGTAACGCTCCGCCGAGCGCGACCCCGTACCATCGGCGGGGCAACCGGCGGCGCCAGAGCCAGACCGCGGCGATCGTCAGCAGCGTTCCGCTCAGCGCGAGCACCCCGGAGGAGCTCGAGAGCGGACCCAGCAGCGGACGGAAGAAGGTGCCCGGCGAAAAGAGCGCTTGGAGCCCGAGCGCCGGCCCGATCGGGGCGCGGATCGCCAGCCAGAGTCCCGCACCGAGCAGCAGGAAGCGCTCCAGCGCGGACCCGGCGCCGGCCAATCCAACCACCAGGGCAAACAGCACCAGCCAGGTGACCCAGCGGCTGCCGTAGGCGAAGACCCGTTCCTTCGCCGTCCCCTGTTCCGGTGGAATCGGGCGGGCGCTGAAGAGCAGCCGGTCGCCCGCCGTGGTCGGCTCGGCGTAGTCGAATACGTCGACGCTGTCCGGCGCGGTCCCGGGCGGATACACGGAGAGGCCGACCTCGGTCCGCTCGCGGAAAAGCTCGGCGAGGCTGCGGAAGCGGTCGGGGACGGCCGGGTGCGCCCAGATCAGCACGCCCGCCACCGCGGTGCGCCCGTCGGTCGAGTGGCGCCGCGCCTCGAGCACCACGTAATATCCAGTCGCCCGGGCGCCAATCGAGTCGCCCACGGCGCTGGGCGGCAGCCGGTGCCGTCCCGCCCAGGCCCAGGGCTCGCCATCGCGGTCCAGGACCACGACGCTCATCTCGGGACCGCGCGCGGGGATCAGCCGGTCCAGGCGATCGAGCGCGGCGGCGCGATCGTCGGGCGCGTCCAGCGCGGCCAGCGCGAGGCGGTCGGCCCGGTGGAGAGCGTCGTGCAGCTCGCCGCTCAGGCGGCGCGAGGCGGCCTCGACCCGACGCTCGCGCTGCTCGGGCCAGTGAGTTTCAATCGCGGTGAGTTGTGACTGGGTGAGCCCCAGGCCAAGGGCTAGCGCGGTCACGGTCGCGAGCAGGGCCAGCGGGCGCCAGCCGCGCGGCGGCCAGACGACCAGTGCGGCCCCGACCGCCGCGAGGCCTCCGACGACCACCCACGCGAGCGACGGGCTGCGCAGCCACTCCGCGGCCGCGACCACCGCGGCCAGCGCCACGACCACCCACCCGCGAGGATGATGAGTCAAGCCACCGGTCCCTGGCGCATCAAAGAAATGACCCCCGGCGCGATCCGCGAACGGTTGCTCGAGCGACCCACGCTCATCGTGCCGGTCGGGACCACGGAGCAGCATGGCCCGCACCTGCCCCTCGGGTGCGACACGATCGTGGTCGAGCGGCTCGCGGACGATCTCTCGTCGGCCTTCGGCACCCTGCGAGCACCGACGATCGAGTATGGGGTCCACGCCCCGGCGGCGTTCCCCGGCGGCGCCGCTCTCAGGCGCCGCACGTTGCACCGTGTCATGAACGAACTTATCGAATCCTGGGAAGAGGGGGCAGGCGTCCGGGAGTTCGTCATTCTGACAGCGCAGGCCAGTGAGACGCACCTGGAGGCGCTGAGCACGATCAGGACGGACAGCGCCAGCGTCCAGGTGATCGACATCTTCGGGCTCGATTTCGGCAACCTGCTGGAGCAGCCGGGCGCACCGATTCAGGGCGGCGAGCTCGACACGTCGCTGCTGCTGTACCTCGCGCCGGAGCTCGCCCGGATGGACCTGGCCCAGGACTTCGCGCTCACGCCCGAGCTGCTCGCCCGCTACCGGCCGGGGCAGAGCCGGCGGCTGCCGACCGGCAGCCCCGGGTCGGTGGGGTATCCCAGCCTCGCCACCGCCCAAAAGGGTGAGCTCCTGTATAGATTTCTGCTCGATCGCATTAGCAGCAGCCTGGCCGGCACCTGAGGTGAGCCGAATGGGTTACCGCGCTGCGGCGCTACTCATGCTTCTGCTCGCTCCATCACGTCCGATCGCGGCCCAGCAGGGTCCCGCTACGGTGCTCGTCGTCCGGCAAGCCGGCCGAGAGATCGGTCGGGAGGAGTTCACGCTGGCCTCCGGCCGGGGCCGCGGCGCGCCGGGGTCCACCATCACCGCGACGGCGAAGTACCCGCCGACCGCGCCGACGACGCGCCTCGCCGCCGTGCTCGAGCGGACGCCGGAGGCGGCGCTGGCCAAGTTCCAGCTGGATGTCGAGAGCCCGGCGGGCACCACGGTCATCCTGGCGGCCGGGTCGGGGGCGCGGCTGATCGTGCGCACCGTGGCCAAGGGATCCGAATCGGGTCGGGAGCTTCCCGGCGGGCCCGACGTCGTGCTGCTGGACGACCAGGTTTACTCGCTGCTGTCCCAGGTCGCCGACCTCGCGACGCCGGCGGGACGCCCGCTCACGGCGATCTACCCCCGCACGGGACGGCGCCTGGCGCTCACCGCGCGGCGCGAAGCAGCTGGCGACGGCGGTGGAACGCGAACGCTCGTGAGTGGTGATCTGAGCGCCACCGTGGTCACCGACCAGGCCGGGCGAGTGGTCCGGGTCGAGCTGCCGGGCCAGGACATCGTCGTGCAGCGAGCCGAGTAGTCCCCCCTCCTCGCAAGTCGTTGACCGACACTTCGGATCCCCGCCTTTGTCGCAACCTGAAACCTGTGCGACGAGGCTGCCGTATTAGGCACCGGTCACGTCCATACCGTAAAGGGCACCATCCATGAAATGCTTGGTCGGTCTCGTCGCGCTCGTCGCGTGTCTGCCGATCGCCGCCGCCGCGCAGGACAC
>DASSML010000180.1:0-4879 GCA_035688895.1 Gemmatimonadales bacterium | reverse complement strand
TTATCTCGAGCGCAGCGGCCGGCCGGGCCAGCTCAAGGCGGCGGGGAACCCGGCGGCAGCGCAGGTGCAAGGGCTGCTCAGCGATTTCCTGCCCTGGATTCGACCCGGCTTCAAGGTCGGCGAGAGCTGGGCCGACACCTCGGTGGCCACGACCGGCGAGGGTGCCGATACTGTGACCATCCGGCGGGTCGTGACGTACAAGGCCACGGGCAACGAGGGCCAGGGCGCGCGGAAGGCCGTCCGCATCACCACGAGCCACACGTCCGAGGTGAGCGGCAGCCAGCCCACGCCGCAGGGGTCGGCCAAGATCAGCGGCACCGGCACCGGGTCGGGCAGCTATCTGGTGAGCTCCGATGGCCGGTATCTCGGCGGCCAGTGGGAAGTCACCTCGGCGCTCCAGCTCAGCGGCCAGTTCTCTCCTCAGCCGGTCCCAATCACCATCACGCAAACGACGAAGGTCGCCATCCTGCCATGATCGTGTCGTTCCACCGCCATGCCGCGCTGGTCGCCGGCGCACTCTTCCTCGTCCTGGCCCAGGGATGCTCCTCTTCCACCGGAACCGCCGCGCCCGGCACGCCGACGCCGAAGCCCGGGCCGAGCCAGGACGGCAACGCGCCGCCGGCGCCAGTCGGCGGCCATGGTCCGGCGGTGACTTACAAGCCGGTGCGCGATGCGCGCTATCGCCTTGAGCACCACGACAGCCTCAACCTGCAGTACGAAGGCGGAGCGGTGCAGCAGCAGGTGAAGGATCGGGTTGCGTTCCTCCGGGTCACCCTGGCCCAGGGCGCCGCGCAGAACGCATATACGGTGTCCGTCGCGCTCGACTCGCTGGACGCGGTCGAGAGCGGCCAACCGGTGGCGCCCGACTCGGTGGCCGCCGCCCGCGGCACGGTCTGGACCGGCACGCTGAGCTCGAGCGGCCAGCTCTCGGCCCTCACCGCCAACCGGAGCAGCACCCTGAGCGACGAGATCGGGAGCCGGATCCCGCTGCTGTTCCCGGCCCTGCCGCCGGGCGGGGTGCGCGAGGGGATGGAGTGGACCGACACCACCCAGCGCAAGGTGGTGGCCGACGCGTTCCCGGTCACGGAGACCTCGATCATCACCTACAAGGCCGCCGAGACCCAGGAACAGGGGCCGAAGCAGCAGAAGGCGATCGGGCTGGAGAGCTCGGGCACGTACTCGCGCTCAGGCACGAGGGTGCAAGCCGATCAGGAGCTGCAGATGACCGCCACCGGGACGGTCAAGGAGGTCCACCATCTCGGCCTCGACGGCACGCTGGTGTCGGCGCAAGGCACCGACAGCGGCGAGATGACGATCTCGGTGCCCGCCCTGGGCCAGACCGTCCCGGTTACCCGCGCGAGCCGCTACGCGATCACGCCCGCCGCGCCGGCCGGCCGCTAAGGGCCGGCCGTGGTGGCCGGCGGCGCTGGGCCTGGCCCTCGCGCTGCCCGCGCTGTTCGCCGTGTGGCTCCTCGCGGTCTGGCCACCGCCGCTCTGGTATCAGACCCACTGGCCCGCCGAGACCGCCTTCATGGCGGCCGCCGGCGGCCCGATTCGCTATCGCCCGATCCCGCTGGATTCGATCGCCCCACCGCTGGTGGCCGCCGTGCTCACGGCCGAGGATGCCCGCTTCCGGCAGCACGGCGGCATCGACTGGCTCGAGGTCCGGCGGGCGCTCGGCTACCGGCGCAGTGCCTTTGCCTGGAGCTCCGCGCGGGATCGGGCGGAGCTCGGCCGCGCGCTGAGCCGGGTGTGGGACCGACGTGACGCGCTCCGGGGCGCCAGCACCATCACCCAGCAGCTGGCCAAGAATCTGTACCTGTCGCCGTCCCGCAACCCGCTGCGGAAGCTCAAGGAGGCGGTGACCGCCTATCGCCTGGAGCGGGCGCTGCCCAAGGATCGGATCCTCGAGCTGTACCTCAACGTGGCTGAGCTGGGGCAGGGGATCTGGGGTGCGGAGGCGGCCAGCCGACGGTACTACCGGCGCGGGGCGGGGCGGCTGAGCGAGAGCCAGGCCGCGGCCCTCGCGGCGACGCTCCCGTTTCCCCGGCTCTCGAACCCGGCGTACCGGCCGGTTCGGATGCGGCGGCGGCAGGAGATCATCCTGCGGCGGCTGCACGGAGAGCGGATCGAAGTGCCCCAGGAAGACGAGGTGCCGCCGCAGCCGGGCGATACCATCCAATGGACGCCGGGGGTGGATTCGCTGCTGGACTCGCTCCGGGCGCCGGTGGAAACGATTCCGCCGGCCCTCGAAGCGCCGGCGGATTCAGCGATCGGGTCGGGTCAGTCCACCAGTCTGAGCGGCATGACCAGCGCCAGGTAGCTGGCGGGATCGTCCCACCCGACGGGCTCACATGTACATGCCCGCTCCGGCGCTTTGAAGGTCATCCGGACCTCGTCGGTCGGGATGTACTTGAGGATCTCGAGCAGGTAGGCCGCGTTGAAGCCGATCTCCAGCGGATCGCCCTCGTAGCTCACCGTCATCTCTTCCTGGGCCTCACCCAGGTCCGGCGTCTGGACCGACAGCTTGCAGGAGCCGTTGGCGAAGGCCATGCGGATCCGGTGGGTCTGGTCGCTGGCCACGATACTCATCCGGCGCAGGGCCGCGGCGAATGCCGCCTTGTCGGCGGTGGCGGCCTTGTCGTTCTCCCGCGGAATCACCTGCTCGTAGTTGGGATAGGGCCCCTCGATCAGTCGGGTATAGACCTGGGTCGAGGAGGAGCGGAAACCAAGGTGGTTCTCGCTCCGGGCAATCTCGACGTCGTCTTCCGTGTCGAAGAGCCGGCGGATCTGCTCCAGCGCCTTGGGCGGGACGATGAGGTCGGCCTGGGCCGCGGCGCCGGATGCCGGTGTGGGCACGTCCATCCGGGCGAGCCGGTGTCCGTTGGTGGCCACCATCCGCATCCGCTCGGGCCGAAGCTCCCAGAGCACACCGTTCAGAATGGGGCGGCTCTCTTCGGTGCTGGCCGCGAAGGCCACGTGGGCAATGAGCTTCTGGAGGTCCTTGGCCGGCGCCCGCCAGCCACCCTCGAACTTGACGCCGGGAAAGGCGGGGAATTCCTCCCGCGGCAGTCCGAGGAGCCGGAACTTGGAGCGCCCGCACTCGATGGTGACCCGCTGCTCACCCGAGGCAGTGAGCCGGATGGCGGCACTGGGCAGCTCGCGCACGATCTCCACCAGCTTGCGGGCCGGCAGGGTGATCGCTCCCTCCTGATCCACCGAGGCCGCCACCGTGGTGCTCACCGCGATGTCGAGGTCGGTGCCCGACAGGCGGATCCCGTCCTTCGTCGCCTCGAGCAGGATGTTGGAGAGAATGGGAAGGGTGGTCTTGGCCGGCACGCTGGCCGCGACCGCTACGAGCCCTTCCTGGAGTTGCTCTCGCGTGATGGTGAGCTTCATGCCGCTCCTCGAATGAGGCTAAATCAAGTACTACTCTACCCGTTTAATAGAACTAGCAGCAGTAGTAGAGGGTCTGGAAATGTGGGCCGACTGCGTAACCCTCGTGCCGCATCGTGTGTTACCCGTTCGTGACGGTGTCGACATGCTGTGGGGCGCGGGGATGCCAACCCGATTTGCGCACCGCGTTCCAGATCACCCACACCGCGTCCACGCACGCGGGGATTATTCTGCGGACAACTCCTGCCGTGCGTGTTCGACCCGCTCGCGGAAGGTCCGATCCCGCGACATCTGCCGGCTCACCTTGTCCACGCTGTGGATCACGGTCGAGTGGTCGCGCCCCCCGAAGGCCTGGCCGATCTCCACCAGCTGCATCTCCAGCAGCTCGCGGGCGAGATACATCGCGATCTGGCGGGGCACGGTGAGGGTCTTGATCCGCGCCTTGCTGCGGAGCCCCTCCGGGGTCACGCCCCAGCGCCGGGCCACGACTTCCTGGACCTTGTTGATGGACGGCCGCACCCGCGTCGGCGCCTGCGAGTCCTCACCCGGCCGGATCCGGTCGGAGAGCGCCTCGCGGGCGAGCTCGATCGAGACTTCCTTGTGCTTGAGCGAGGCGTAGAGCAGGAGCTTGATGATGCACCCCTCCAGCTCCCGCACGTTCGACCGCACGTGCTCGGCGATGAAGCGGAGCACGTCGTCCGGAATCGTCATCTCCAGGTGGTCCTGCTCCTGCTTCTTTCGGAGGATGGCGATCCGGTGCTCCAGGTCGGGCTGGCCGATGTCGGCCACCATGCCCCACTCGAACCGGCTCACCAGCCGGGCCTCGAGCCCCGGGATTTCTTTGGGTGGGCGGTCGGAGGTGAGGACGATCTGCTTGTTGCCCTCGTAGAGGGCGTTGAACGTGTGGAAGAACTCTTCCTGGGTCATCTCCTTCCCTTCCAGGAAGTGGACGTCGTCCACCAGGAAGAGGTCCACGTCGGTCCGGTAGCGCCGGCGGAACTCCGGCATGGTCCGGCTGTGGATGCTTTCGATGACCTCGTTGATGAACTGCTCGGCGCCGACGTACAGGACCCGGGTGTCGGGCTGGCCCCGGACCACTCCGTGGGCGATGGCCTGCATCAGGTGGGTCTTGCCCAGGCCGGTGGCCCCGTAGATGAAGAGCGGATTGTAGGTCTTGCCCGGCGACTCGGTGGCGGCGTGACCAGCCGCGGCGGCGAGCTCGTTGGACTTGCCGATGACGAAGGTGTCGAACGTGTAGCGTTCGTTGAGCGGCTGGCTGCTCGGATTCACGGCCGCACGGCCCGCGTCACCGTCCCCCCGCGGCACCGCCTGGGCGGCCGGCGGGGCGACGAAGAAGTCCATCTGGGGCCGCTTCTGGCGGTCTTCGTGAACCCGAAAAACGATCGAGGTCGGTTGGCCGACGACCGGTTCGGCGAGCTTGGAGAGCAACGCCGCGTGCTTGGTCTCGTTCCATTCTACCGCG
>DASSML010000179.1:0-4325 GCA_035688895.1 Gemmatimonadales bacterium | reverse complement strand
TGGGGGCGGAGTCGGGAGAGGGCGCTGGTGATCTCATCCCGCCACTCGAAGGCGTCGGGTCGGGCGCCATTCGACGGCACGTCGTTGGGCAGGTCCACGTCGAACCGACGGTGGCGCAGCAGGCGGCGCCGCGCCGTACGGCAGCGATTCACCACGATCCGGAACAGCCAGGCGGCGAATCGCTCCGGCTCGCGGCACCTCGCCAACGCGGCATAGGCCCGCACGAAGCTGTCCTGAAGGGCCTCCTGGGCGTCCTCGCGATTTCCCAGCATGTGCTGGGCGTAGCGTCCGAACGCCTCGCGGTATCGCGCCATGAGGGCGGCGTACGCCTCCAGGTCTCCGGCGAGCGTGCGGGCGACCAGGGCGGCATCGCTGTCGCTCATCTTCGAGAGACCCTGGACCAGGGCGGGCTGTGACAGGAGGGCACCCCCGGATTCGCCGGCGCGGCGTCGCAATCCAGACCCCAACGACGTCGGCTGCGGGCCGGCTTGCACGCCGGTCGCGCCCGGCGGCAGTATCGGCCGGCCATCCCCGGCGGATCATGTGATGTAAGTCACACAGCAGAAACGCATTAGTGGTTGCCACTCGAGGCAGATTCGGCTTTCATTCGGGAGAGTGTTTCCATCGGTTCTGCATCGCATTTCCTCTGAGGAGGCAGCAATGGCGCGCAAGAAGCCCAGCACCGACAACTCCAACCGAATCAAGGATCCGGCCCAGTGGACCACCGGCGACGAGCCGATGACCGGGGCGCAGGACTCCTATATCCATACTCTCGCCACCGAGGCAGGCGAGACGGTCGAGCCCGACATGACCAAGGCCGAGGCGTCGGAGAAGATCGACGAGCTGCAGGAGAAGACCGGGCGCGGCAGGAGCTGACCCTCCGGCTCGAGCCGTGCCGGGCCAGGTTGTAGCCCGCGAGGGAGCCGTGCCGTAGTGATCGCATGCTCCCCCATTCCCTTTCGCGCCGGGAGCTGCTCCGGCTCCTGGGCGCGGGCTTCGTCGCCGGCCTTGGCTCTGCCTGCGTGGGCCGGATCAACGACGAGCCCGCAACCGACCCCGCCGCCCTGCGGCTGCTCCACGCAGGTGGGCGGCTCGCCGCCCGCCCCTCCAGCCATTCCCTCCGCGAAGCGCCTGCCGCCGGCCTGGTTCGCCTCGGGCTGAGCGAGTCGGATCGGGATGGGGTCGTGTACCGGCCGGCCGGCCTCCGCTCCGACCGCCCGGCGCCGATGCTCCTGGTTCTCCATGGGGCGACCGGCAGTGGCCGTCATGCGATCCACGCGTTTCAGGATCTAGCCGAGGCACGTGGTCTGATTCTGCTCGCACCCGACAGCCGAGCCTATACCTGGGACATCGTGTTTGGTGGGTTCGGACCCGATGTCGAATTCGTGGATCGGGCCCTGGGCATGGTGTTCCAGCAGCAGAACGTCGACGCTGACCGGGTCGCCATCGGGGGATTCTCCGACGGCGCGAGCTACGCGTTGACCCTGGGCCTCGCCAACGGCGACCTGTTTTCCCGGGTGGCCGCCTTTTCGCCGGGCTTCGTCGCGGACGTGGTGCGGCGGGGCTCGCCCCGGTTCTTCATGTCCCACGGGACCCGGGACACGATTCTGCCGATCGAGACCTGCGGACGCCGGATCGCCCGGGAATTCCGGGGCCTCGGCTACGCTGTGCGCTTCGTGGAATTCGATGGCGGCCATGAGGTTCCCCCCGACGTGGCCGAGGCCGCCATGGACTGGCTAGTGAAGCCCGCCTGAGGGTGCTCCCGCACCAACGCCCGGTCGGGGCCGAATGTATTATCCCCGGTTGTGGTCATTGTTTACAGCGGGAGCACGATTGGAACAACCCAGACATCGACTCGCCGGTGCGGTGGCCCTGCTGCTCCTGGCCGGCTGCGTAGGCACTCCGTCGGTCTCGGGCGTGCCGGGCGCATCGCCATCGCCGGAGGTTCCCTGGTCTCCGCCCCCCACGGCGGCCGCGGACCTGGCGCGGGCCGACACTGCCGCTACGCCGGTGATTCCGGCCGATCTGGGTGAGCGCATCCGCCGGCTCTCCCTGGCCGAGATCGTCGAGTTGGGGCTGCGTAATAATCCGGCCACAAGGGAAGCCTGGGCCAACGCGCAATCGGCCGCCGCGGTGTACGGCTCCGAGCGCGGCGCCTGGCTGCCCAGCGTCGACGGCGACGTCAGCGCGGCGCGACTTAAGACCACGGCGAGCCAGGGGCGCTCCGCGGTCCAGCAGTCGGTGCTCACACCCAGCGTCACGCTGTCTTACCTGGTGTTCGATTTCGGCGGCCGGAGCGGACGGGTGGAGGGTGCGCGCCAGCAGCTGCTGGCGGCCGGCTTCACCCAGAACGCGACGATCCAGGACGTCGTGCTCCAGATCCAGATCTCCTATTTCAATTACCTGGCCAGCCGTGCCCTGCTCCTGGCCCAGCAAACGACCCTGGCCGAGGCCGACACCAACCTGATGGCGGCCCAGGAACGACGCCGCGTCGGCGTCGCGACCATTGCCGACGTGCTTCAGGCCCAGACCGCGGTGAGCCAGGCCCAGCTCAACGTGCAGACCACCGAGGGCACGCTCCTGACCACCCGCGGCGCCCTCGCGCTCGCGCTCGGCCTGCCCGCCAATCTGTCCTACGATGTGGATATCAGCGCGGCGCTGGTGCCGGTCGCCCCGCTCGCCGACAGCGTGGAGTCGATCATCGCCGCCGCGCTGCAGGGGCGCCCGGACCTCGCGGCGGCCCGGGCCGATGCCGAGGCCGCGCAGGCCGCCGTGGGCGAAGCCCGCGCGGCGCAGTACCCATCGCTCAACTTCGACGCCACCGGGGGCCGGACCTATGCCACGACCATCCCCGACGGCGCCAACAGCTACAGCCTGTCGCTCGGCCTGAGCATCCCGATCTTCAACGGATTCTCCCGGCAGTACGACGTCCGCGCGGCTCGTTTCGACGCCGAGGCGGCGGGCGCCCGGGCGAAGTCGCTCCGCGAGCAGGTCGTGTTCCAGGTGTTCAGCTCGTACTACGCGCTGCAGACCGCCACGCGCCGGGTGCGCACCGCCCAGGACCTGATCACCAGCGCCGAGCAGGCGAGCGAGGTGGCGCTGGGGCGGTATCGCGCCGGCGTGGGCACCCTGCTCGACCTGCTCGCGGCGCAGAGTGCCCTCGCGTCCGCCCGGGCGCAGCGGGTGGACGCCCGCCTCAGCTGGAGCGTCTCGCTGGCCCAGCTGGCGCACGACGCGGGTGTGCTCGATACCCGTGGCGAACACCCTCTCCGGCTTTCGACCGACTCGACGACGGGAACGCCCCGATGACTCGCTTGACCGCCAGCCGGGGCCTTCTCGCCCTCGCGCTCGTCCTCTCGGCCTGCCGCAAGGACGCGCCACCCACGCAGGCGCCGGTGCCCGTGACCGCCGCGGTCGCCGAGCGCCGGGACGTGCCCTTCGAGCTCGCGGCCACCGGCACGGTGGAGCCGATTCAGACCGTGGCGGTGCAACCTCAGGTGAGCGGGCCGATCGTGCGGATCGCCTTTCGGGAAGGCCAGGAGGTGACCCGGGGCCAGGTGCTCTTCGAGATCGACCCCCGTCCCTTCCAGGCCGCGCTGGCCCAGGCCGAGGCGGCGCTCGCCCGGGACAAGGCCCAGGCCGCCAACGCGGAGTCCGAGACCCAGCGCTACAGCGAGCTGGCGAGCAAGAACTACGTCACCGACCAGCAGTACGCGCAGGTGCGTACCGACGCCGCGACGGCGACCGCGAATCTCGCGGGCAGTCAGGCCGCGGTGGATCAGGCCCGGCTCAACCTCCAGTACGCGACCATCCGCGCGCCGATCGGGGGGAAGACCGGCAGCCTGCGGGTGCGCGAGGGCAACCTGGTGCGCACCACCGATGCGACCCCGCTGGTGACCATCAACCAGATCCGTCCCATCCTGGCGCGCTTCGCCGTTCCTGCGGTGCATCTGCCGCTGATCCAGCGCCATCGGGGGGAGACGCTGGCGGTGCGGGCGGGGCCGGTGAGCGGGGGCACGCCGGTGGAAGGCACTCTGGCGTTCGTGGACAACGCGGTGGATACCACCACCGGCACCATCCTGCTCAAGGGGCAGTTTCCCAACGAGAACGGGGTACTCTGGCCGGGTGAGTTCGTAAACGTGCGGCTCCGGGTCTACACCGATACCAACGCGCTGGTGGTGCCCTCCACCGCGGTGGTCTCGGGGCAGCAGGGGAACTTCGTCTTCGTGATTCAGCCTGACAGCACCGCGGCCACCCGTCCGGTGACGGTGGCGCGCGCGGCCGGCGACCTGTCGGTCCTGACCGGCGGCGAGCTCCGTGCCGGC
>DASSML010000178.1:0-3603 GCA_035688895.1 Gemmatimonadales bacterium | reverse complement strand
CGCACCGAAGGGGGTACTGCGCATCTATGGCCGTCAGGCATCCTGGGACCCAAGCGGGACGTCCATCATCTACCTCGCCAACCTCGGCACCGAGGTCCACCGGCTCGTGCCCGGCGGCACCGACGTGATCCTCCTCAAGAGCTATTGGGAGATCCTGGATGCGGTCCTCTCGCCCGACGGCAAGCGGCTCGCCTACACTCGTCTGGCGACCGCCAACAACCCGGAGATCTACGTCATGGACCTCGCCACCAAGGTCAGCAAGCGGCTCACCAACAACGCGGCCCAGGACAAGCATGTGAGCTGGTCGCCGGACGGGACCAGGCTCGCGTTCCTCAGCGACCGGTCGGGGAAGTATCAGGTCTGGAGCATGAACGCGTCGACCGGAGGCGGGCTCACGCAGGTGACGCACGTGGACGATGCGGAAGAGCCGGTGTGGGCGCATTAGCCGGATCGCGATCATAGGAAAAGCGACAGGCCCGGGCGTTGTTCCGCCCGGGCCTGCCGCCATCGCCCAGATGCCAGTTACCAGGCCACCGCGTACCTCGAGAAGTGGTCGATCTCCGCGTCCACCTCGTCGTCGGCCTTGCGGTCCTGCGACGGGGGCAGCTCGAGGATCTGGTTGCCCTGGATGTAGGCAACCATGAGGTCGCTCGAGGTCGGCCGGACGCAGCCCCGGTACGACAGCGTGAGGCGTGCGGACCTCGCGAACTGGAGCCCATGCGGGCCGAAGTTCACGTCCACCAGCGAGGAGGTCGGCGCCTCGGCGACGATCAGCTCCTCCTGGGCGAGGGCGCCGGCGGGGATGACCAGCTGGTGCTCGCCCACCTTGATCGTGCCGCCCTGCGGACCGATGATCTCCGCGGCGGCCTCGTAGTCCCGCGGCTCGCAGCGCAGGAGCTGGATCTCCGGACCGCCCTTCTCGCCCGGATGCGCCCGCTTCCACTCCTCCTTCTGCAGCTTGTACTGCTCCTTCCAGTCCGCCTTCCACGCCTTCCACTCTTCCCTGGCGGCGCGCAGGTTCTCCCGATTGGCCTCCTTCTGCTGCTTGAAGTAGGCCTTCTGCTCCTCGCGCTCCTGCTGCAGCTCGTCGTGCCGCGCGCGGTTGGCAATCGCCTCGGCGCTGGCGAGCTGCACCGACGGCGTGCCGGACGGCTCGGCCGGACTGCCGGCGTCCGAGCACGCGGCCACCAGCAGGCCCGCGGCCAACGCCAGCCAACGCATTCCCTTGCCGTTGCGCATGAGCTCCTCTCCTGCTTGCGGTGAACGCCGCTGGAGGAGCCGCCGGCCACCTCCTGCCGGTCTGCCGCGCTCAAAGACAAAAGCGCGGTGCTCTTCCAATGGCCGAGGCCGAGCACCGCGCCGAGTTCCCGCGCGTGGTCGAACACCTTCGGCACCGAGCTATCTCACCGACCGGTGAGACCCCTGGTTTTGCGGCCCCGGATCACTCCGGGTGTGCTCTATCGGGTGAACGTCTTTTTCGCCTCCGCCGCGGTCGGCGGCGGGACGTCCATACTCCGGGGCAAGTCCCGGACCTCTAAAAGCGACGGGGTGTGCATCCAGCTGCACGTTCCGGGGTCAGAATTCAGCCGGGCCGAGGGGTGAGGACCTAACCGGTTAGCCATGAGGTCACTGCGCAGAGGTCCCGGGGGGAGAGCGCCGGTGGGAACCCCAGTCGAGCTGGGTTTGGCCAGGGATAGACTGGTAGGTTTCTTGACGCCACCAGATGTGGCGGGAGCACCCGCGCCACAGCGTCCATGCTGCCGGGGCACGCAAGCCGTGGCATCCCCAGCGGAGAAGACGGACCGGGTTTCCCCCGGCGTTCCCTGGCCGCATCGCTCCCACGTACATTCCCGAGCCGCGCGGGGGAGATCGCGGATCGGGTCCCGCGCGGGGGGCGGGCGACCCTTCGGGCCACTGCAGTGCCCGCCCTCATGTCCGGGCTTGCTGCTACCTCCTAGGTGGTGTGGCGTGCACTGACGCGGCCCTACGGGTCACCCACCCCCCGCGCGATCCCCGGCCCACGGGTGCGCGCGAGGGATGGAGGGCGCGCGAGCCGTGATGCTCGGGGGCGGCGCACTGGGGGTCACGCGCCCGCCGAGGGCGACTCGGTACTTGCCACCAGACCCGGTCGCCTCGCCCGGCGAGAGCAGCAAGTACCGATGCCCCGGCGGGTGCGTGGCCCCCGGTGCGCAGCCCCGCGAACCCCGAAGCCGCGGTGCGCCGCCCCGTGGACACCGACTGGGCGCGGTTTCAGACACAATCCCAGCGGGCGCACGTGCCGTGGTGACGTTGCCTCTTGCGCCGCTGCAAGGAACGTGTAACAGTGTGGTGGGGTTACCCGCCGGCACGGTGCACGTCCGCACACCGGACTCCCGCCCCGAGTCGGCAACGGTCGACGTGGCCGAAGGGCCAACCGCCACGCACGACTTCTCCCCGCAGCGTCACCCGCTGCAGCTCCAGGCGTTGGGCGCAGGGCCGCAGGCGCCGCACCCCATCTAGACGCGAGCGTCGCGGTCCCCACGATTACCGCCGACGAGGTGCAGCAGCGTCAGCCGCGCAGCACCGCACCATGGACGATCGTCATATGCCGCACGAGGTCTCGCGCCCCGTCCCGGGGGCCGCCGCGTCCTATCCTGTCGGTCGAAACCGGAGCACGGCCTTTCCTCCGCCCCGGGTTCCCCGTCGTAGCGTTTCGCTCAGTCGTCCCCATCTCCCACCACCAACCCGTAGCTCGTCGTTCCCCTCAGTGTCCGCCCGTATCCCCGTCACGCACGCGGGTTCGGACGGTGTATCCCATGGAGGCAGTCTATGAATCGCCGACTGTGTTTGGATCGACTTTCCCTACGCCACCTCGCCACGGGGGCACTCGCCGGGGCACTCATGCTCCTGGCCGGGCTGCCACGCGGCGCCGTCGCCCAGGATACTGGGGCGCAGACCGGCACCGTCAGCGGCAAGGTCACCGACGAGAATGGCGGGGCGATCAGCTCGGCCCAGGTGTCCCTGAGCCGTCCCCCGATCGGGGCCCAGAGCGGCAGTAACGGCGAGTACGTGCTCAAGAACGTCCCCGCCGGGACTCAGACGATCCAGGTGCGAATGCTCGGCTACCGGCCCGATTCCGCCACCGTGACCGTGGTGGCGGGTCAGACCGTCACCCACGACTTCACGCTGGCCAGGAACCCGCTGCAGCTGCAGGCGCTGGTGGTCACCGGCACCCAGACCCCGCGCCTCAACCTCGACGCCAGCGTGGCCGTCACGACGCTCACCTCGAGCGAGGTCCAGCAGGCGGCTCCTCGCAGCACGACCGAGATGCTGCGCTACGTGCCGGGGTTCACCCGGGTGGAAAGCTCGGGTGGTGAGGTCAACGAGAACATCACCATGCGCGGCATCCTGGGCGTGGAGTACGTGGCGTTCTTCGAGGACGGCCTCCCGGTCTACCCCACGATGCACACGTTCTTCATGAACGCCGACAATCTGTTCCGCTTCGACGAGAACATCGACCGGATGGAGGTCGTGCGCGGAGGAAGCTCACCGCTCTTCGGCTCCAACACGCCGGGCGCGATCGTCAATTTCATCAACAAGACCGGCGGCGACGTCTTCAACGGC
>DASSML010000177.1:0-3933 GCA_035688895.1 Gemmatimonadales bacterium | reverse complement strand
GTCGTCGTGTCCGCGTGCCAGAGAGCGGGCACGTCGGCCGCCAGCGCCCGGATCCGCTCCCGGTCCGCCGCCGTCAGGTGCCGAGGCTGCTTGTGTTGGAACGGGCGTGACTCGCCCTCCGCTATGCCGCATCTCTCTGGTATAGCCTCTCTTGTTCCTGCTCCACCCGGAACTCCAGGTAATCGTCCCACTGGTCATTCAAGTACAACGCCCTCACGTGCAGCATCGCCTGCGCCCCGCTGACCGTCCACCGCATCCCCGTCTGCTCCAGGCGGTCCTTCACCCGATGGCGGCACGCCCCTTCCGCCACCCCACTGCCGATCGGGTAGCCCGCCGCCAGATACTCGTCATACTTCAGGTGGTCCCGGTTGTTCTCCAGGTACTCGATCGCCGACCTCACCACCTGCCGCTTGTTCCCAGGCAGACGTTTCTCCGTCAGACGCCGACGGAACCCCTCGATCACCGATCCGACCCGACCCTCAAGCAGGTCCCGCAACCGCCCCTCGACGAACTGCTCGGCCTCGTCACTCCCCTCCTTGTGGACGCAGTGCGCCACGCCCCAGACCCGCTCCAGGACGTGGAACAGGTCCAGCACACCGACCGCCTCGGGGAAGAACGCCTCCTGGGCGTCCCACAACGAACGTTCCCCGTCCATCAGGCAGACTACCGGTCGATTCTGCCCGAGATTGCGGACCGCCAGTTCGTCGAACAACTGACAGAACAAGCCGTCCTTGGCCGTCACCGGCGGCTGGCCCTCGACCTCCCGGATCATCTCCGCCCAGACGTGCTTGTGCCGGGGCTTGGGCCGGTCCTTGGACCTCTTGTCTCGCAACACCTCGTCGAGGATGTCGTCCGCCGTCCGTACAAACGGCTCGATGCTGTAGACCGCCCCGACGCAGGCCATCTGCTTCTTGTTCCGCTTCTCCCCCTTGGTCGGGCGGTGGTGTGGCTGAGGTCCGTCCGGCTCCGGCTTCCGCATCGGTACCCCCTTGCCATCGCCGGTCACGACCAGCAGCGTCCCTTCCTCCTCGGGGGATGGCGGATCGATCGCCGCCCGGAACGCCAGGGCGTAGCTCGCCACGGTCCGGTTCATCTGCTCCAGGGTCCGTCGGCCCAGGTTCAGGCCCAGCAGCATCTCCAGCGAGCGGCCCGCCTCGGCGAACGACTCCTTGAGGCAGAACCGCTGGCCCCAGTCCTCCAGGACGTAGGAGAAGTCGCCCTCGGGCAACCCCAGGCGTTGGTCCAGCGGGACGCACTCGATCTTCTGGCCTTCCCTGGTGCCGTAGACGACCCGTGGGAGGGTGAACTCGCCGAAGATCGACACGTAACGACGGGCATGGGCCTCGGGCAGTCGATGAAGCGCCCGGCCCTCGGATGTCTGCATAGTCGGCCCGAGGTCGCCATCGCCCTGCTTGGCGATAAAGAGGGCCAGCAGGTCGTGCCCGAGGGCGAGCAGATGGCGCATCAGGTCCCGCTCCACGGTGTCGATCCGCTCGCCGTCATGACTGGCCTGCCGCACGAGGTCCAGCAGGTGATCGAATCGCTCCTGGGCCTTGAGGGCGGCCTGCTCCGGGGTGATGATCATGACGAGGCCTCCGGTGTGCAGTTCCATCGGGGTGTAGCAACCGATGTTCTGCCTCACGGAGGCCTCGTTTTCCACTGCCTGTCGCCACAACTCGATATCAGAGAACAAAATCCAGAGGGAGCGGGAGGCGAGTCACGCCCCCCTCAATTCGCCAGGGGAATGACCTCGATGCCCCCCGATGCCGTTTCCACTCCGAGCTCAGGGAGATCGGGCAACCACAAGGCAAGAAGCGCCGCCGGCAAGAAGAGGGAACCGGCGCAAAGCAGCGCGATCCGGTAGTCGCCCACTCTCGAGAACAGCCCGAAGGCCACGGTCCCGGCCGCCGCGGCGAGGCGGCCGATGTTGTAGCAAAAGCCGGCCCCCGTGGTCCTCAGGAGGACCGGGAACAGCGGCGGCAGATACATCGTGAACAGCGCGAACAGGCCGCTACAGGCGCCCAGGACCGGGAGCAGGACAAGGAGGGACTGGTGGGTTCGAGGCACGCTGTAGGTCGCGATCATGGCCAGGGAGTAGGCCAGACAGAGCAGCGCGATCGACCGCCGGTAGCCCAGCGCCCGGGCCAGCGCCGCCGCGACGAAGTTCCCGACGAGGGCGGCCGCCATCACCACGAGGTTGGCGATGCTGGCCAGTTCGTTCTTCCGGGTGGGGGGCAGGTTGATCACGCCCGGCAAGTTCCTCAAATGGTGCTGGTACCAGAACAGGAAAGCCCAGTGCGCCGTCAGGCTGACGGAGCATACCAGGATGGTGAGGACGGCCGTGCGGCGGACCTCGCCACGGAACAGGTCGGCGATGCCGGGAGGGGCGTCCTTCGCCTCGCGCCGGGCCGAGTGCCATTCGTCGGTCTCGGGCACTTCCTGGCGGATCCAGAAGACGAGCAGGGCCGGCAGCACGCCCACGAGGAAGACCACGCGGGGGCTCCGGCCGGCGAGCAGGAAGGTCGTGCACGAGGCCAGCACGATGCCGATGTTGACACCGCTCTGAAGCACGGCGGCGATCCAGGGCCGCCAGCGGCGGGGCCAGGTCTCCGCCAGCAACGAGGCGCCGACGGCCCACTCGCCGCCGATGCCGACCGCGGCCAGGAATCGGATGACGAGCAGTTGCCACCACGTTTGCGCGAAGAAGGCCAGGCCGGTGAACAAGGCGTAGGTGAGGATGGTCAGGCTCAGCGTCCGGCTCCGGCCGATGCGGTCGCCGATGCGCCCGAAGAGACCGCCCCCGATCGCCCAGCCGACCAGGAACGCGGCCTGGATCCAGGAGCTGTACCGGCCGACATTCTCATTCCGCGTGTCGGAGGCGCCGATCAACTCGGCGACGAAGGGGGCCGCGACCAGGACGTAAAGGTGCATGTCCAGGCCGTCGCAGAGCCAGCCGAGCCAGGCGGCGAGGCCCGCCTTCCACTGGTGCGGCGCGAGGTCGCGCAGGCTCTGGATTTCGTGGCGGGACGACGCGCTCGGTCCGGCTGGGGACATGGGATCACCCGTGCGGGGTTGTGGGCCTGAGAGTTCTCCGCGCCGATCAGAAGTAGCTCAGCCAGGCGTCGCGCCGACGCCGCTTGAGCGCGGCGAACCAGCGGCAGGGGGGATAGAGCAGGACGAGCACGACGATCCACATCAGGTAGACGACGCCCAGCGAGTACCCGTAGCCTTGGGGAGCGTTCCAGGGCGCGCCCCCGAGCAACCAGGACGCGGGTCGGCCCAGGGCGGCGTTGACGACGACGGCCAGCAGGTGCGCGGCGTACCATTGAAGAAGGTAGAAGAAGAGCGGGACCCGGCCGAACATCAGCAAGGGTCGGCCCAGGCGACCGAGGCTGTGCTCGAAGACCGGCAGCACCAGAAGCGCCGGGCCGAGCGTCATCAGCAGGTAGAGCAGCGAGGGAGGATACTTCTGGCAGTTCAGGAACGACAGCACGGTGAACAGCGCGTCCTGCCGCGGCGCCCAGGGATGCGGGTCGCCATAGAAGTTCATGGCGCGCAGCGCGACGATGATATTTGTCCGCATGCCGTACCCGTAATTAGAGAGCACTAAAAAGTCGGTGGTAAACGAGGGGAGATCTCCGGGAGGGGAAACCGCAACTGGCTGGGGTGCCTTGCTTGCCTCCCAACCAGCTATCGCCACAGCCTCTCAAACTTGCAGCGCGATACCCCGACTTTTTAGCGCTCTCCTCGATCGTCGGTCAGCCGAGGCCGGGGGTCACGAGCCCCAGCCCGCCGCTGGCCTCGATATACTGGCCCGTGACCCAGCCCGAATCCGGCGAGGCCAGGAACGAGGCGGCCTCGGCGATGTCCTCGACCGTACCCACCCGCCCGAGGGCGGTCCGCGCCGAGAACGCCAGCGTCACCTGCGGGTCC
>DASSML010000176.1:0-11265 GCA_035688895.1 Gemmatimonadales bacterium | reverse complement strand
CACTTCGCGACCATCCGCGGCGCGCCGGGTGTGGACCGCGCCGTGTGGCAGCTCGACTGGAAGGCACTGCACCGCCGCTTCGGCGTGCCCGAGCTGGTGCTGCAGATCGAGGATCTGCGCGACGTCTTCGGCCCGGAGCATCCCTTCACTCCCTGGACCCTGTTCGGCCGAGCCTTCGAGCACCGCCACTTCGCCTGCATGATCGAGCCGCCCTCGCTGGACGCGCGGATCACGGTTCAGTCGGCCACGTTCACGCTCTGCTCCCACAAGCGGGAGTCGTTCGACAGCTTCCTCGAGCGCCACGACCTGGGCTCCGCGCTCACCCGCTTCGTGATTCCCGCCGGCGACGTCTCGCGGGTGCGCGACCAGCTCGACCTGGTGAGCGTGGACGAGCGCCGGCTCTTCCCCGATCTCGACGGGGTCGCGGATTATCTCAGGCGGTACTACTCCTGAGCGCGCAGTGGATGCAAGGGATTGCACTTCGGTGGGTGTGCCGACGCACCCAGCCTCACGGCGGGCGCATCGGAGACGAACTATGCCGGCCTAGCTGTGGACGCGGCCGTGCAGCCGGGCGGCAGCCTGCTGGTCGTGATCCCCTGCGCGGGTCAGCAGATACTCGAAGTCGCCGCGGGGGGCGCTGATAAAGCTGATCCGGACGAAATCGTCAGCCGTCCACGATGCCACCGTGGCGCGGTCCGAGTACTCGACCTCCCAGATCGACCCATCCTCCAGCGTGACGTACCGGCCCCCGAGCTCCACGCCGCGGACGTACTGGCCGACGGGGCGCGGCACCCGATCGCACGGACTCAGGCAGGTGACCGGCTCGGTCGCCGGCGCCTGCGCCGCGAGCGGGGCGCCCACGAGCAGCAGGGGAAGCGTGAGCCAGAGTGAGCGAGACATACAAACTCCTCCACGAAAGGTCTGTTGACTATACGCGCCGCCGAGGCGGCCCGATAGACCCCTCCGACGGGGTGCGATACCTTCTGGGATGGCTTATCTCCTCGCACTCGCGTCCGCCCTGATGTACGGTGCAGCGGATTTCACCGGTGGGCTCGCCACCCGCCGGGCGGCGACCATCCCCGTGGTGATTTTCTCCCAGTTCAGCGGCTTGGTGCTGCTCGCCCTGCTCCTGCCGATCCTCCCGGGGTCGTTCCCGGCCCGGGCCGATCTGCTCTGGGGCGTCGCGGCCGGCCTCACCGGTGGCGGCGGCGTGGCCCTGCTCTACCGGGCCCTGGCGGTCGGGCGGATGGCCGTGGTGGCTCCCACGACCGCGGTCTGTGCGGTGGTCATCCCCGTGGTCGCGGCGATGCTCCTGGGCGAGCGGCCGGGCGGGCTGGCGGTCCTGGGGATCGTGCTCGGGATCGGCGCCATCGTGCTGGTGAGCCAGCAGACCGAGTCGGCTTCCGAGCCGTCGGCGACCGGGACCCGCGGCCTTCCGCCCGGGGTAGGCATCGCGCTCGTGTCCGGCGTCCTCATCGGCCTGTTCTTCCTGACCCTGGCGCAGACCGCCCCCGAGGCCGGCATGTGGCCGATCCTGGCCGCGCGAATCACCTCGGTCACGCTCTTCGCCATCGCGGCGGTGGCGCGAGGGATGCCGCTCACGCTGCCCCGGCCCGCGCTGGCGCTGGCCCTCGGTGGCGGAATGGTGGACATGCTGGCCAACGCAGCGTACCTCATCGCCGCGCGCGAGGGGCAGCTCAGCCTGGTGGTGACGCTCTCCTCGCTCTACCCGGCGAGCACGGTGCTCCTCGCCCGGGTGCTGCTGGGCGAGCGGCTCAATGCCCGGCAGCTCGGCGGCGTGGGCTGCGCGCTCGCCGCCATCGTGCTGATCGTGATCGGCGGCGGCTGATCAGCTCGCCTCGCGTGGTCGCCGGCCCAGCCACGCCTCCCTGAGCAGCGCCTGACGCGGGGACGGCTTGGGGTCGATCACGAAATGATCGGGTCGTCCCAGCGAATCGCTGACCAGCTGGATCCCCAGCTTCTCGTAATACTCCGCGACCGGCAGATGCTGTGCGCCCCAGACGTAGCGGTCGAAGAAGTCGCGAATCTCGGGGTGGGTCATCGCCACGAGGGTGTCCACCAAGGTGGCCTCGGGGAACGCCCGGCGCTTCCCGTATTTGTGAGTCAGCTCCAGGATCAGGTCCCGCAGTCCCTGCCGCCCGTCCGACAGGTCGAGCAGTCGGAGGTCGAGCAATCCCGCCGTCACCGCGCCCCGCTGATAGATGTTGGCGTACTGCTTCTGGCCCGAGTCGCTGTATGAAGTGAGCGCCAGCTCCCGCAGGCTGTAGCTGGTGTCGAAGGCCGCGCGGTCCACCCGCATCTTGGTGATCACCGTCTGCAGGTACTGCTCCGGACTCTTGAGCCCGCCCTCGAGCTGCATCTTCTGCGCGGCCCATTCGGTCGTGCCCTCGTAGAGCCAGAGGTGCTGCGACGGCACCGGGGTGACGAAGTTGAAATGCTCGATGATCTCGCTGTGGATGTTGAGCGGGGTCACCACGTGGAAGAACTCGTGGGCCGCGATGTCGGTCACCCGCTGCCCGACCGAATCGCTGTAGGGCGCCTCCGCCAGCACGTACTCCGAGCTGAACGAGTGCTCCCAGGCGCCGGCGGGCTTCTCCGCGAAGTGGTAGAGAAAGGTGTACCGGTCCACCGGCAGCTTGCCAAGGAATCGTCCCGCCGCCTGCAGCATACCGTTCATGGCGCCGAGCAGCTGGGTCGAGGTGATCTCGCCGGTCTTGGAATAGGTGTAGATCTCGACCGGCACGCCGGTGACGGTGGTGTGGGCCTCGCTGAGACGGCCCAGCAGGATCGGGGAATCCACCAGCTCGTCGTAGCTGGCGGCCACGTACTCGCCTGCGCCGTTTCTGGCCAGCGAGGTGCCGACCTTCCAGTCCTGCGGATAAGTGAGCCGGAGATGCACCGGCGTGGCCTGCATGCCGGTCGGGTAGCCGACCACCGCCTGAAAGTTGATCAGGGCGTGATCGGCCTCCAGCGAGGTGCCGCACATCAAGTAGATCTGGTGCTCGGTGACGGGCGTATCCCAGGTCTCGGCGATGCGATAGCGGATGGTGCGCACCCGCGCGGGGTCGGACAGCCGCCACTGGTTGACCGAGACCCGCGTGCTGGGCACCAGCTTCCCCTTGGCGTCGAGCGCCTCGAACTCGCGCACGTAGCGGCCGATGTCCATGACCTGATAGGTGCCCGGCGCGGTCGAGGCGAACTGGTAGATCGCGTTCTTCGCCGTGAGGCCCGAGATCGCCAGCGTCACCCGGAACTGGTCGTCCGCGCGGTGGTTGAGGTCGATGGCATAGGAGAGCGCCGGCGGTGCCGCCTGCGCCCGCGTCGGCGCGAGGGCGAGGAAGAAGAGGAGGGTCCTGAGGCTCGGCATGGTACAGTCCGCGCTGAAGATGGGCGCCGGACGAGAGGCGGGCGCCAGGGGTTTCGCCCCCCTGGAGGGAAGGGTAGTCGGGTTCGGGTGAGCGGCTAGAGCGGAACCAGCCCGCGCCGGATGCCCCGGCTCACCGCCTCGGCGCGGGTGTGGGCGCCCAGCTTGGCCAACACCGACGCCACATGGTACTTCGCGGTGTGGCTCGAGATGGCCAGCTCCCGCGCGATGGTCTTGTTCCCCAGGCCCTGGGCCAGGAGACGGAGCACGTCCATCTCGCGCGCCGTCAGCCCCAACATCGCCGAGGCGGGGTCGGCCAGCTCGGCCGCCTCGCCGCCGGGGCCGTCACCCACGACGAGCTCCGCCCGCTCCGGCTCGGCCACGAGCAGCACGTCGGCGTCGGCCCGGAGCAAGGCCGCCACTCGGCGGCGAAGCTCGGGGCTGCCGATCGCGAGGTGGATCCGGAGCGTCACGGCCGAGCTCCGCGCCACAGGCTCTCCACCTCGCCGGCAGGCACCGCCAGCGCGAGGCCGGCGACGATCATGGCCGAGACGCCGATCACCCGGCCGTCGGCATCCGCGATGGGGCCGCCCGAGTTCCCCGGCGCGAGGCGCACCGCCGCCTGCACCCAGGCCTGCCGCCGGATCGGCTCGGGAACGCCGATGCCCGTGGGGATCGGGCCGACTCCGTGAAAGACCCCGACGCTCACCGCATCCTGTATTCCCCACGGATGTCCGATGGCGAAGACCAACGACCCCGGGCGGACCCGACCGGCGTCGCCGGGCTCGACCGGCGGGAGCGCGGCCAGCCCCGGCGCCGCCACCGCGGCGAGATCGCGCGCCGGGTCGCGCCAGATCGTTTCCCCCTCGACCACGCTGCCGTCGGGCAGACGCACGATGATCCGGCGCTCGATGGCCACGTGGGCGTTGGTCACCACCACGCCACCCGGCCAGACCACGCCCGCTCCACCGGCCGAGTCTCCCACCCGCAGGTGCACTACGCCGCCGCGCACGCGACTCGCCGCCTCGGCGGCGAAGGCGGCGGTCACCCGGCCCGCCGGGGCCGCTCGCCCACCGTCACGTCGGCCCGGGAGCGCGCGCCGCCGCGCACCAGATCCAGCGCCAGTACCCGTCCTACCGCACCGCCGCCAAGCAGGTCCACCACCTGCTCGGGCGATTCCACCGGCTGCCCGTCGATGGCGAACACCACGTCACCCACCAGGACTCCCGCGCGGCCGGCCGGCGCGTCGGGCTCCACCGAGAGCACCACCAGACCCGCGTCGCGGCTCAGGCCGAGTCGCTCGCGCGCGCCGGGGTTGAACCTGACCGGATGCATCGCGATCCCGAGCCAGCCGCGCGCGACGTATCCGCGCTCGAGCAGCTCCCCCGCGACCCGGTCTACCGTCGCCGCGGTGACGGTCGTCGCGAACGGCCGGCTCAGCCCGCCGGAGTTCACCCCGTGGACCCGCCCGTCCACGTCCACCAGCGGTCCCCCGCCGAAGCCGGGGTAGAGCGTCACGTCGGACTGGAGCCGGCGGTCGATCTCGCCGCCCTTCCAGCAGCGCCAGGGTCCGCCGGTGGCGCTCACCGTCCCCAGCGCCACGCGCGGACCGTCGTCGCCCAGGCGCGCGAGCGCGAGCACCAGGTGCCCCGGCCGCAGCGTGCCCGGGTCGCCGGAGCGAGCCACCGGCAGGCGCCCGGTTGGAATGCGGAGGACCGCCAGATCGGTCCCGGGGTCGCGGCCGATCAGCGTCGCATCGATCCGAGCGCCGTCGGGCAGGGTGACGGTGATGCCGTCGAGGCGCTTGACTGTCGCCTCGGTGGTGACCACCACGCCGTCGCGCCAGTGCACGCCGCTCGACGGCAGCCGAGGCCGCGCATGGACCGCGACGACGGATTCCGCCGAGCGCGCGACCGCGTCGGCGAGCTGTTCGGAGAGCGAAGCGAGAGAGCCGGATGGAGCAGACATGGGAGCCGCCTTCGTACGAGTGATAGTGAACCCGCTCGAAGGGTGTGGCGTTCCCGAGGGCGGCGCATCCGCCGAACGGGCAGGTCAGTCGGGCGACGGCTTCTGATCGGGCGGGACGAAGACCTGCAGCGCGCCGGGCCGGCTGCGGTAGACCAGCGGGGATCGAAGCTCGGCCACTTCGCCGTCGAGCGCGACGCCGACGGTGGAGCGCTTGAGCTCGATGGTGGCCTCGTCGAGAAGGAAGGTGTCGAGCTCGCGGAGCTGCCCGGTCCGGCCGAGCAGGATCTGCAAGCCCAGCCAGACCAGGCTTCGGCGTCCCGAGGCGTTCATCAGGTAGATCGCGATCACGCCGCGGTCGAGCGCGTCGCGGGTGCCGGCCCGGAGGCCTTCCATGCGGTAGTCGTTGTTGCCCACGAACACGAACGGCGTTCGCCGCAGCAACGGCTCGCCGTTCACCACCAGGCGCACCGCCGCGAAGGGATGTCGCCGCAGCACGGTGAGCGTGGCCCACAGCGCGGCGAGCCACTTTCCCGGACCCCGGGAGCCGTACCGCTCCCGCAGGCGAACGATCCTGGGGTACACCCCGAGACTCGAGTTGTTGACGAAGATCCGGCCGGACACCTCGCCCACGTCCACCCGGCGAGTGTGGCCTGCCAGGACGACCTCGAGCGCGCCGTCGAGGTCGGTGGGGATGCCGAGGTCCTTCGCGAAATGATTGAGCGTGCCCTGGGGCAGCACCCCGAGCGGAACGCCCGCCTCGACCGCGACGCCGGCCAGCGTATTCACCGTACCGTCGCCACCGGCTGCGACCAGACCGGCGGTTCCCTGCTCCACGGCCCGTTCGGCGGCGGGGCGGATATCCCGGCCGTGCCGGGCCAGCGCCAGCCGGCTCGGGCGCCCCGCCTCGGCGAGCACGGTCTCGATCCGCCGGGCAGCCTCGATGACACCACCCTTGCCGGAGCCGGCGTTCATGATGATGTCGAGGGGGAGGTCGGCGGGCGGGACGGGCTGAGGCACGACGATTGATAGCCGGTCCCGGCACCCGGGTCAAACCCGCCCGGACGGGGATTGGCTGTGACCTGCCACACTACCGCCGGCAGACCGCTCCACGATGATGTGTCCATGCGCATTGCCATGATTTCGACCCCGTTCGTGCCGGTCCCGCCACCGGATTACGGGGGTACCGAGCTGGTGGTCCACGAGCTGGTGGAGGGCCTGCTCCAGCGGCGGCATGACGTGGTGCTCTTCGCGACCGGCGATTCCCGGTCCGGAGGACCGGTTCAGGCGCTGTACGCCGAGGGCCAGTGGCCGCCCGAGCCCCTGGCCGACCTCAACCACGTCTCCTGGGCCCTCCGCGAGGTCGCGGAGGGCGACTTCGACCTGGTGCATGCCCACTCCGCCCCGGCCCTGGCGATGGCCCGTCTGGTCCCTCGTCTCCCCATCGTGTACACTCTGCACCACGCGATGGAACCGAACCTGTCGTCGTACTACCGCTACTTCCCCGAGGTCACCTTCGTCGCCATCTCCGCCGATCAGGCCCGCCGGGAGCCCGGGGCCCGCCCGGAAGCGGTCATCCATCACGGATTGGATCCGTCCAGCTATCGCTGCACCACGCGACCGCGGGACTACGTCTGCTTTCTCGGGCGCTTCGCTCCGGAGAAGGGGCTGCACACCGCCATCGACGCGGCGGGGCGCGTCGGGGTGTCGATCCTGGTTGCCGGCGAGACGCACCCGGCCGGGCGGCGCTACTACGAGCGCGAAGTGGTGCCGAGACTCGGCGCCCGCCACGTCACGCTACTGGGCCCGGTGGGCCCGACCGAGAAGGCGCGGCTGCTCCGCGACGCCCGCGCGCTGCTGGCGCCGATCCAGTGGGAGGAGCCCTTCGGGCTGGTGCTGATCGAGGCGATGCTCTCCGGCTGCCCGGTGGTCGCCTTCGCCCGGGGTAGCGTGCCGGAGCTGATCGAGCCCGGCGTGACCGGGTTCGTGGTCCAGACGGTGGAGGAGATGGCCCGGGCCATCCGCCCCGGGGGCGCGGTCGACCGCCTCGATCGGCGCCGCATTCGCGAGCTGGCCACCCAGCGGTTCGGGCGGCATCGGATGGTGGACGGCTACGAGCGGCTGTACCAGCTCGTAGCGCGCCGAGGGGCCAAGGGCTTGGACCATCCCCCGACGGCGGCATGAGCGGCCGTTCCGGCCTTCCGGCCGCCCAGGAGGTCGAGCTCCGAGCGAACCAGCCGCTCGAGCCGGTGTCGATGCTCGCGGCGGTGGGCTACGGGGCCATCGACTGCGCGCACCAGACGCCGACCGAAGACGCCCTGGTGCTCAAGAATGATCGCCACTTCCTGCTGGTGAACGCGCACGGCGACATCCGGCCCGCCGGGGCCTGCTCGCTCGGGCTCTTCCGGGACGACACCCGGGTGCTGAGCCACTACGCCCTCACCCTCGGTGGTGGCCCGCCCGCGCTGTTGTCGGCCCAGATTCCCTGCGCCTACACCGCACAGATCGACCTCGCGATCAACGATCGGATCTTCGGCGGCGACCCGTGGGACCCGCGGAACGTGATCCATGTGCGGCGCGAGCTGCTGCTGGCGGACCGCCTGCGGGAGCGTCTCACGCTGATGAGCTACTCGCGCACGCCGATCGAGTACACCGTCGAGCTCGCGATCGGGTGTGACTTCGCCGATATCTTCGAGGTCCGCGGCTGGCACCGGGATCAGCGGGGCCGCTATTTCGCGCCGCGCCGGGAGCGCGATCGGGTGACCTTCAGCTACGAGGGTCGGGACGGACTGCTGCTCGAGAGTGCGATTCGATTCGCCACCCCGCCGACCGAGCTCGCCGGGAGCGTTGCCAGGTGGCGGCTCCACCTGGAAGCGGACCGGCGGGTCGAGCTGGAGTGGGAGGTCGTGGCAGGCGAGGGGGAACACCCGCGTTCCACCGCCGGTCCGACCTTCGACGCGCAACGCACTACCCTCGACGTGACCTACCGCGACTGGCGCAACCGCTGCACCCGCTGGAGCACCAGTCTCGGTGCGTTCGACGCCCTGCTCGACAGAGCGGTCGATGACCTGCGCGCGCTCCATGTCGAGGTGGACGGCGACCGGGTGATCTCGGCCGGCATTCCGTGGTACTCCACGATCTTCGGCCGCGACGCGATCATCACTTCGCTGCAGACCCTTCCCCTGCAGCCGGCCATCGCGCGGGAGACGCTGCGCTACCTGGCCCGACGCCAGGGCGAGCGGGAGGACCCCTACACCGAGGAGCAACCCGGGAAGATCCTGCACGAGCTCCGCCGGGGCGAGATGGCCCGCAGCGGCGAGATCCCCCACGTGCCTTACTACGGCAGCATCGACGCCACGCCGCTCTGGCTGGTACTCCTCCACGAGACCTGGCGCTGGACCGGCGACACGGCGCTGGTTCGGGAGCTCCTCCCGGCGGTGGAGCGGGCGCTGACCTGGATCGACCGCTTCGGAGATCTCGACGGCGACGGCTTCGTGGAATACGCCAGCACTTCGGCGAAGGGGTTGGTCAACCAGGGCTGGAAGGATTCCGGTGACGGCGTCCCCAATCCCGACGGCACGCTGCCGGCGCCGCCCATCGCGCTGGTCGAGGTCCAGGGATACGTCCACGACGCCAAGGTGCGATCCGCCGAGCTGTATCAGATCGCCGGGCGGCTCGACCGGGCCGCGGCGCTTCGCCGGGAGGCCGCCGAGCTGCGGGAGCGGATTCGGGCCGAGTTCTGGGACGACGACCTCGGCACGTTCGCGCTCGCCCTCGACGGGGCCAAGCGCCCGGTGCGCACGGCCACCAGCAACGCGGGGCATCTCCTCTGGAGCCGGGTGCCCACCGTGGCGCAGGGCGAGCGTCTCCGTGAGCGCTTTCTCCAGGCGGACTTCTTCTCCGGCTGGGGCGTGCGGACTCTCAGTGCGTCCCACCCGGTGTTCAACCCGATGAGCTACCATGACGGGAGCGTGTGGCCGCACGACAACGCGCTCCTGGTGCTCGGCCTGTCGCTCTACGGCCATGCCCGGGCGGCGCTGCCGGTTGTGCGGGCGGTGTACGAGGCCGGGGCGGGGTCGGCGTTTCAGCGACTGCCCGAGCTGTACTGCGGCTTGAATCGTGGGACCAGCGCCCGACCGGTGGGCTATCCGGTGAGCTGCTCACCGCAGGCCTGGGCCTCGGGCGCGCTGTTCATGATGCTCCAGGCGCTGCTCGGCCTCTATCCCGACGCACCGGCCGGCGTGCTCCACGTGCGCGATCCGGTGCTTCCCGATTTCCTCGACCATCTGATCCTCGAAGGACTCAGCATCGGTGGGTCCCGCGTGGCGTTGCAGTTCCGGCGCCACGGGAAGCGGACCCTGGTCAACCTCCTCGGCATGGAGGGGACCCCGCTCCAGGTCCGGATCGAGCTCAGCTGACCTTCGTGTGCGGGTGCGGCGCGCAGCCGCATCTCCCGTGCTCCCGCGGCCAGGCCGCGGGTCGGCACCGTCACCCGCATTCGGAGGTTTCTCATGCGCCCGCCTCGCCTTCCGGCCGCCGTCCGCCCGGCCGGGCTCACCGCCATTCTGCTGCTGGCCCTGGGCTCCACCGCGGCAGCGCCGGTGGCCCGCCCCGCCGCGACCGGCAGCGTCGAGGGCTTCGTGCGGGATGGAGCCGGGCGGCCGATCCCTGCCGCACGGGTGACCGTGGCAGGCACCGCGCTCGGCGGCACGGTCGACTCGGCCGGCCATTTCCTCCTGCGCGCGGTGCCCGTGGGGCGGGCCCGACTCCGGGTCGAGGCGGCGGGATACCTTCCGGCGGAGGCGGAGATCACGGTCCGCGCCGGAGCCACCGTGAAGCGGGATCTGGTGCTCTCACCGGCTGCGCAGCCGGCATCCGAGATGGCCAAGGTACGGGGGCAGGTCGGGCAGCGGACCGAGATGGACCGTGCCGACGTGCTCATGGCGGCGAAGGCGGCGCCGGCGCCCTGGCGGCGGCAGAACGAGGAGTGGAACACCGAGGCCTACGCCCGGATCGAGGAGAACCGGTTCTTCGAGGCCGCGGTGAGTCCGGTCTCCACCTTCTCGATCGACGTGGATGCGGCATCCTACAGCAATGTCCGCCGGTTCCTCACGCAAGGCACCCTGCCTCCCGCCGACGCCGTGCGGCTGGAGGAGATGGTCAACTACTTCCCTTATCGCTACCCCGACCGGGCCGGCGAGCACCCGTTCGGCCTGGTCGCCGACGTCGGCCCCTGTCCCTGGGCGGACGACCACCGGCTGGTGCGCGTGGCGCTGCAGGCGCGCCGGGTGGACACCCGCGAGCTGCCGCCCAGCAATCTCGTCTTCCTGATCGACGTCTCCGGCTCGATGCAGTCGCCCGACAAGCTGCCGCTGGTCCAGCGCGCCTTTCGCGCCCTGGTGCAGGAGCTTCGTCCCGCGGACCGGGTGGCCATCGTGGTCTACGCCGGCGCGGCGGGCCTGGTCCTTCCCTCGACGCCGGGGACTCGGAAAGAGGAGATCCTCGACGCCATCGATCGACTCGAGGCCGGCGGCAGCACCGCGGGCGGCGCCGGACTCCGGCTGGCCTACGACGTGGCGAAAGAGCACTTCCTGCCCGAGGGAAACAACCGCGTCATCCTGGCGACCGACGGCGACTTCAATGTCGGGGTCAGCTCCGATGCCGAGATGATCCGCCTGGTGGAGCGACGCCGTGAGGAGGGGACCTTCCTGACGGTGCTGGGCTTCGGCATAGGCAACCTGAAGGACACCAAGATGGAGCAGATGGCCGACCATGGAAACGGCCACTACGCCTACATCGATTCCTACAGCGAGGCGCGCAAGGTCTTCGTGCGCGAGTTCGGCGGCACCCTGTTCACCGTGGCCAAGGACGTGAAGATCCAGGTCGAGTTCAACCCCGCCCGGGTGCAGGCGTAT
>DASSML010000175.1:0-3726 GCA_035688895.1 Gemmatimonadales bacterium | reverse complement strand
GCTGACCGGACTTGTCGCGCTCCTCCTGCCTCGGTCGGGTCACCAGGACGACCAGCAGCAGCACGGCCACGTGCAGGACCGCGCTCGCGGTCAGCGAGACCCAGTCCCGGTTGGGCGCCGGCTGGAGTGGATACGGCTTGGAGCGTCGTGGCAACCGGGGTCGTGGCAACCGGGAAGGGTCCTCGCGAGGGGTGTGACCGGTCCCCGGAAACTAATGGCCCGGCGGCCCCCCGGCTTAAAATGCCGCGGGGCGCCGCCGGTCGCCCGGCGACGCCCCGCAGCCCTGCTTTTTCCGGCCTTAGTGTCCGAAGTTGATGGCGCCGGCCAGACCGAACGAGGTGCTGGCCCCGTCGAGGCCCATCGGGATGTTGATGCTCGGGTTCAGGCTGTACCGCGAGCTGAACACAAACCCGGTGCCGAGGGTCAGGAGGCCGTAGCTCTCCGACCCGGAGGCCGACGTGGTGCCGTCGTCCACCGACAGACGGGTGTTGGCGAACTGGAACGCCGCATTGGGCACGATCTGCATCTGCGAGGTCTGGCTCAGCACGGCACCCATCGCGGCGCCGAACGAGAAGTTCCGGCTCGACATGTCGATGCCGGTGCCGCCGACGTCGTTCGGGCCAGAGCCGATGCTCAGGCTCGCCACCGGGCAGACCTGGGCCGGCTTGGCGGTCTTGAGGGCCACCTGGTAGCCGACGTTCGCGCCCAGATCGAGCGAGGAACCGTCGAGCCCATCGTACGACGTGGTGCCCAGCGAGCCCTTGCCGTAGAGGCCCTTGTCCTGGCCGTAGCCGAACGTGCCGGCGAAGCTGCTCGTGCCGTCCGCGAACTGGCTGCCGGCGCCGACCTGCATCTTCCCGCTGCTGAACGACGGCATGCCGACGCAGGTCTGCGCCACCGCCTTGCTACCGAGCAGGAAAGGAAGGGCCAACGAGAGGAGGAGAATCCGACGCATGGTGACTCCGGGTATGAGTGATCCGACCGTAACCGGATCGGGCGCACTCGTCCCCGCGCACCGGGCCCGGCAACCGGACGATCTCGCATGACGCGAGACTCCTGGCTTTGCGTCCCCGCCTCACGGCGGGTTTGCCTTGATCGGTGTCGCCCCTAGGGGCGACTGCCACAATGATTTGGAGAATCAGTGGTCAACTAGGTGACACACCGGTCACCAGGATGGGCAACCCGTATGCCAACCTTCGCAGTGCAACTCATTGCATTGCAGGGGCATGCCCCGGGAGCGGGCGGCCGGCGGTCCACCCCGCCCCTCGCAGCGATTCCAGGAAGGTCATCACCGCTCGGCGATCCTGGTGGATCCCGAGGACCAGCAGATCGCCGGGCTCCGCCCAGGCGAGCGCCGCGCGGACGGCATCGAGCTCGGTGGGCGCCGCCGTAATCGCCTCGCGCGGGTAGCCGGCATCGGTCAGCGCTGCGGTCATGAGACGGCTCACCTCGCCGGGGGCGCGCCCCCGCAGGTAAGCCTCCATCTCCTTGAGCACCACCCGATCGGGCCGGAGCGCCAGCGCTCCACGGGCCAGCTCCCGGATCGAGGTGTCGTCGCGATCGCCGGCCTGCCCCACCAGCACCAGCCGGCGCCGCGCGGGGAAGCGCTCCAGCGCGGTCGCAAGCGCTGCCATCCCGTGCGGGTTGTGCACGTAGTCGAGGAAGAGATGCGCCCCGCCCAGCTCGATCACGTTCGCGCGGCCGGGGTTGTCCGCCGGACTCCCACCGAACCGCTCCAGTGCCTGCCGTATGGCGCCGTGGTCGAT
The DNA here is from genome assembly GCA_035688895.1 of Gemmatimonadales bacterium. Taxonomy (GTDB): domain Bacteria; phylum Gemmatimonadota; class Gemmatimonadetes; order Gemmatimonadales; family GWC2-71-9; genus CAVVWJ01. The sequence goes on along the minus strand of DASSML010000175.1, from coordinate 1,960 downwards.
GCCGAGCGCCCCTGCCGCCGCGGCGGCGGCCAGGGCGTTGGCCACGTTGTAGCGCGCGGCGCCTCCCAGCGTCATCGGCATGCTGTCCGCCGAGACCAGGATCGTTCGCCGGCCGCGCTCGATCAGGACCAGCGAGGAGCCGTCGAGCACCGCGGCGGTCCCGCCGCCATCGACATGCGTCCGTACCAGCGGGTTGGCCGGATCGAGGGTGAACCAGGCGAGCTGGGCCGCGACTCGCGGCCCGGCCTTCGCCAGCACCGGATCGTCGGCGTTCAGCACCACGCGTCCGCCGGCTCCCACTGCCCGCGCCACCAGCAGCTTCGTCTCGGCCAGTTCGGCCAAGGTCTGGACCCCGAATTCGCCGAGGTGGTCGGCCGCGATGTTGGTCACCACCGAGGCCTGCGCGTGCTCCACCGCGAGTCCACGCCGGAGGAGTCCGCCCCGGGCGGTTTCCAGGACGGCGGTTTCCACCTCGGGCTGCCGAAGCAGCTTGCGGGCACCGGAGGGGCCGGAGAAGTCGCTCTCCTCCAGGAACCGCCCCTGCAGCGCCACCCCGTCGGTGGTGGTGGTGCCAGCCACCCTGCCGGCTTCGGTCGCCATCGCGGCCAGGAGCCGGACCACCGTGGTCTTGCCGTTGGAGCCGGTTACCAGCGCGATCGGGACGTCGTGCACCCGGTCCCAGGGCACCTGCTCGGGGTCGGGCAGCTCCCGCTCGGGCCACACCCGTACCCCGGTCCCCGATCCCACCGAGACCGCCTCCTCGCCCGCGAGGAAGTTGACGCCGCGTCCGTGGGCCGCCGCGCGCAGCGCCAGCATCGCGGGATTCCGCTCCAGCTCGAGTGCCGCCCGCAGGCGAGCCGCATCCGGCTCCATGGCCGGCGCGCCCGAGCCCGCGATGGCCGCTTCGGCCGTGGCCCAGGCCCACTCGTTCAGCTCGGTGGCGGTGTAGAGGGTATCCGGTGGGGCGGTGAAGCCGAGGGTGGCGCCGCCCTGGAAGTAGCGGCTCCGGAGCTGCGCGCCCGGTAGTCCCACGGCGGCGAGCATCCGCGTTGCGGCGTCGCGCCAGGCCTCGATGGCGCGGTCGCGGGTCGGCGCGTCGAGCGCCACGTCCATGACCGCGCCCGGGCCGTCGAGAAGGATTCCGGGCCCGGTGACCCGGCGCGAGTCGAGCAGCTTCAAGTCAGCCGGTCTTGGCCAGCGCCAGGTGCAGCGTCGCCCCGTCGAAGGTGCCTTCGCTCTCGAGGCTGTTCTGTGCCGCCGTGAACTCGACGTCTCGAATGAAGGTGTCGGCCGTCTGGCTGAACGTGACGGTGTTGCCGCTCAGCGTCCACGTGCCCGTCAGGTCGGCCTCAAGCGCGCCGCCTTCCTGTCCGATGTCCGGCACGGACAGGTGCCCCGTCGTGGTCCCATCCGGATTCAGTACCACGTGCACCGTCGCGCCGGCGGCCAGCAGGTTGAACGTCCCTAACGAGTCGGTGGCCACGGTGAACAGACTGGCGTTGTAGGTCCCCGCCACATTGGCGACCGTCGGGCTGAACGGATTGTCGTCGCCCCCGCACCCCGCCAGCGCCGCCGCGGCCAGCGACCACGCGCCGAGCCAGGCTCGTACCGTTCTCATGCATCCTCCCTTATCGTCGTCGCCCCGGGATCAGGGCAGGTAGTAGACCGGGTTGGGCAGCTTGAACGTCGCCTGGGCGTAGCCGCCGGTGAGGTCGCTCTCCTGGTCGCCCATGGTGAGCAGGATGGTGTAGCCCCGCTCCTCGATCCGCTTCCGCTCCGGCGCCTTGAACTCCGCCGCGCTGGCGAATTTGGCCCCTTCGGGCAGGACCACCACGCCGGTCCACTCGTAGCCTTCCGCCCGCAGGTTGCGCTCGGTCGCCTCCAGCAGATTGGGCGGCCGCCCGCTGATGAAGAAGACCGCCACGCCCAGCTCCCGGGCACGCCGGACCAGCGCGAGGGT
>DASSML010000174.1:0-19431 GCA_035688895.1 Gemmatimonadales bacterium | reverse complement strand
ATGACCCGGGCTGTCCGGTCGGCCAGTCGCGTGTCGCCATAGTGGACCGACTGGGGAAGCTGCACGATGAGCCGATCGGGGAAGGTCTCCAGCAGCCGCTCCCGGAACGCCTGGTGACGGGGCCAGAGGTCTCCGAAGTTGCCGCCGCCGTGAATCAGGATCGGCCCCTCGGGGTGCGCCCGGCGAAGTGCGGCAGGCGAGAACGCCGCGATGGACGCCACGTAGCGTGGCTCGACCCCGTGCTGCCGGCGGAAGAACGCCGTGGTTCCGAGCCAGATCGCCGAATCGCCTACGTTGGCGTGATCAGGGAAATCCACCAGGGCGAACGGCTGTTCGGCCAGGTCGGCGAGCTCCGATGCGACTCGCGCCTGCAACCCCTCCAGCAGGCCGGACGGTCCGCCGCTCAGGCTTCGGCTCCCGAGAGCGGGGTCGGGCCGCCGACGAGTCGCCGCAGGTCTTCCAGTTCGCGGCGGACGAAGCCGCGCGCGAAGAGCAGGAGCAGCCCCGCGTAGACAGCTGCGCCGATGACGACCATCACCACGAGAAAAGCGATCGCCGACGGCAGCTGAGTCCTGAGGGGATGGTAGAGCGCCAGCAGTACTCCACCCATCGCGATCGAGGTCGCCAGCGCCGGGGTGATGGCCCCCAGCACCGGCCCGTACGGCACGCCGGTGTGTCGCTTGAGGGCATACATCTGCACCGGCAGCGTGAGATACCCCCGTAGCACGTACGCGCCGGCGATGGCTTCCAGTCCGTAAGGCGCGGCCAGCACCGTGAGGATGGCGGTGAGCGCCACCTGGAGCGCCGCGATCCACGCCAGCGTCCCCGAGCGATTCACCGCGGCGAGCGCCGGCCCGGCGAAGTAGTTCAGGATGAACGGGACGGCCATGAGGCCGAGAATCCTCGCGATCCCCGCGCTCGCCGTCCATCGGTCGCCGAACACCAGCACAATGGCGTCGGGCGCCAGAACGGCGAACCCGATGATCGCCGGCAGGGCCAGCGCGGAGCTCACTCGGACGATCCGGAGGTATGCCTTGGCAAAGGCCGACAGATCGTCCTGGAGTCGAGCCAGTACCAGGAGCGAGACCTGGGAAAAGGGCAGGATCGCCGCCTGGGAGATCAGGTCCACGGTGCGCCACGCCGTGCGGTAGACGCCGACCGCCGCCACGCCGATCATCCGACCCACGACGAGATCCTGCAGCCGGACCAGCACCGTGAACAGCAGGCTGGTGACGGTCATGCTGCCGCTGAAGGCCGCCACTTCCCGGAGCACCGCCCGGGAGTAGCGTCGCCCGGGGCGCCAAGGGTACGCTCGCCACACCATCAGCGCGGCCACGGCCTCGGTGACTCCCCGCTGGACCACCAGACTCCAGGCGCCCCATCCGGACAAGGCGGCGGCCAGCGCGGCAGCTCCGCCGGCGACGTTGGACGCGACCGACCGCGAGGCCATGACCCGGTGGCCGAACTCGCGCAGCAGGAGGGCGAGGTGGGTGGCGCCGGCCGCCGAGATGGGCAGGATGAATCCGAGCGCGATCAGGAGCGGCCCAACCTCGGGCGCGCCGAACGCGGCCGCGAGCGGCCGAGCCACGAGAGCGATCCCGACCGCGAGGAGAAGGGCGAGTCCCAGGGTAGCCCAGAACACGGTGTCGGCCATCGTGGGGGTGACTTGGCGGGCGCGCGAGATGGCGCTCACCAGCCCCGTGTTCGGGAGGATCCGCCCGAGCTCGGCGAACGCGGCCGCGAGGGCAAAGGCGCCGAACGCCGCGGGGCCCAGCGTGCGGGCGAGCAGCGCGAAGATGGCGAAGGACAGCAGGAAGTCGGACCCGGTGCGCGCGATCATCCAGAGGATCGAGGCCCCGGTCTTCGCCATGAGATCGGGCGGCGCACCCTGCGTCGTGAGGCCGTCGAGCGAGTCGTCGAACTCGCCGGAGGGTCCGGAAACTCCGCTTTCCCCGGCGGTCGCCTGGGTCATGCAACCACGAGTGTATGCAGTCGGCTGCCGTCGCGGTCTGAGAGGCGCCTGAGGCTCCGCCGGATCTTGAGCGCCCGGTCGGTGAGGCGGGTCCGGTACCGGCGGAGCCGGAGCCGCCGCGGCATCACGTAGGGGTCCCACCGGGCTGCCTCGATGCCGGACGCGGTGGACTCCTCGATCACAGGGAAGGGAAAGACGCAGAGGGTGCGGATCCCGTGGTCCCAGGAGCGATCGAGCTCGTCGTCGATCGGCCGGCGGACGCGCCGGCAGTGGGGCACCAGCCGGCCGGCGCCCGCCCGCGTCAGCACGTATCCCTGGGTGCCGAGCGGACGGTCGAAGAACTCGATGATGCTCCGCTGCCGCACGATCGCGTTTGTGAGCAGGGTCCGGAACGGACAGGGCCGCTTGGCGTAGAGCCTGAGGTACGCGATGCCCGCGGCGGCGAGATCCACCTCGACCATCGCGGCGAGGAATCCCCAGTCCACGATCGTGTCGTCCTCCAGGACCAGCAGCTGGTCGGCGTCGCTCTCGAGGAAGCCGGTCCAGGCGGCGTAGTGGCTGGCGTAGCAGCCCAGCTCGCCGGGGTACATCGGCCGGCCCTTCGCGACGATGGCCTCCTCGGGGTCGTGCTCCAGCCCGGGGCCGAGCTCGCGCCGCGCGTCGAACCAGCGCCACGCCAGGGAGGTCTTCGCGGCCCGGGCCGCGAAGGTGGCCCGGCGATCGGCGGCCTCGGGGAGGCTGATCACGACGATGCTGGTTCGCATCGGCCGAGCTACACCCACCCCAGGGAACGATACGAATCGAGCGTGCGCCGGAGGCCCTCGCGGAGCGGCGTCCGCGGGACGAAGCCCAGCTCGTCCCGGGCCCGGGAGATGTCGAACCAGCGGTTGTTGGTGAAGAACTTGACCCGGCGGCGGTAGATCGGCGGCTCCACCCCGAAGGGCACGCACACCGCCTCGCAGAGCGCGCCGGCCAGCCAGAAGGGCCAGACCGGAAGCCGTACCCGCGGGGCCGGCACCCGGGCAATCGCCGCGATCTCCTGGACCAGCTCGCGCAGCGTCGGCGCCTCGGCGCCGGTCACGATGTACGTTCGCCCCACGGCTTCGGGCCGCTCGGCCGCCAGGCGGAAGCCCTCGACCAGGTCGTCGACGTAGACCATCTGGAACCGGGGCTTTCCTGAGCCAAGCAGCAGGAAGCGTCGCCGCGCCACTCCCCCAATGAGCTTGAGCAGGCGCCGGTCGGTCGGGCCGTAGATCGGACCAGGGCGCACGACCGTGAGCGCGAGCTCGGTCCGGGCCGCGGCCTCATGCGCCGCGGCCTCGCCCTCCAGCTTGGTCTGCTGATAGATGTCGCCGGGCGCCATGGGAGCGTTCTCGTCTGCCGGCCCATCCCCGGCCACATCGCCATGCACGCCGACCGTGCTGCAATGCACGAAGCGTTGAGCACCCGCGGCGGCCGCGGCCTCGATCAGCCTCCGGGTGGCGTCCACGTGGACCTCGCGGTAAAGCGAGTCCGGCACACCCGCGCGCCGAAAGACGGCGGCGAGATGGAAGATGACGGCGCGACCCTCCACCGACCGCCGGATGATCTCCGGGTCTCTGATGTCGCCCTGGAGCACCTCCGCGCCGGCCCGTTCCAGCTCGGGCACCTGGCCCGGCTTCCGCGACAGGGCCCGGACCGGGTGCCCTCTCGCAGCCAGGGCCCGGGTGAGGGCGAGTCCGGTGAACCCACCGGCGCCGGTGACCAGAATAGGGGCTTTGGTAGCCGTCACGCTGCTATCGGGTGAGAGGGAACAAGACCATGAGATGCGGAACGCCCAAGCCTATGTCGTGTGGGCAGTCGCGTACCGTGCCCGCGCTCACACCCGGCACTTGCGGCGAGGCCGCCCTGTGACAATGCTCACACCTCCACGGCGGCATGAAGGTTAAGCTGCCACGATCGTGTCCATGATATGTCAGCTACCGAACCTGGACTGCTGGATTGCCCATGCCGGTGATTGAGTCCGCCCCGCCCGAGATACGGCCGACGCGTCGGGAAGCCGCACCACGGCCCCTGCGCATCGGGGTCATGCTCCGGGCGGTCGGCGAGTACGATGGGGCAGGGGTCTACATCCGAAAGCTCATGGACGCGCTTCTCGAGCTGGATCAGCGGAACGAATACATTCTCTTCTACTCGGAGCAGGAACAGCTTGGAGCGTATGCCGGACGGCCCAACGTCCTCGAGGTGGCGCTCCGGGCCCCGGGGAAGCTGGCCTGGGACCAGGTCGTGGTTCCGCGGGCGGCCCGGCGCGCCGACCTCGACGTCCTGTTCCACCACAAGTTCAGCATTCCGCTGCTCGCGCCATGCCCGACGGTCGTGCAGCAGCGGGGGACGGAGTACTGGACCTTCCCGGAGTACTATCGGGCCTGGGGCGACTGGCTGAACGCCGCGTACAACCGCTGGAGCATTCCCCTCTTCTGCCGCCGCGCGACCCGGGTCCTCACCAACTCCGACAGTCTCGCGTCCGAGCTCGAGCAGCTGCTCGAGGTTCCGCGGAGCAAGATGGCGACGGTCTACGCCGCGGCGGACGAGCGCTTCCGGCCTGTCACCGAGCTCGCCGTGCACGCGCGTCTGCGCGAGCGCTACGCCCTGCCGGCGGAGCCGTTCTTCCTCATGGTGGTGAAGGGATACGCCCGCATCGAAGGTGCCGGGCAGCCGCTCTGCCCGCGTAAGAACGTCGAAGGCACCCTCCTGGCGCTGGCGAGGGCCAGAGCAGAGGACTCGCGGACCCCGCCGATGGTGATCCTGGGCGCGGGGGTAAGGGGCAGGCTGGGACCGGACGTCCTGCGCGAGCGCTACGGGCTGCCGCCCGAGGCCGTGGTGATTCCCGGATTGATCGATCACGGGGACATGCCGGCGATCTACAGCATGGCCCGCGCACTACTGTTTCCGTCCTACTACGAGAGCTTCGGGATTCCCCTGGTCGAGGCGATGGCCTGCGGGTGTCCCGTGATCACCTCCACCGCGCCGGCCTGTCCCGAGGTGGTGGACGACGCGGCGCTGCTGGTCGATCCCGACGACGTCTCCGGGCTCGCGGCCGCCATGCTGCGGCTGGTGCGCGAGCCGTCGCTGGCCGCCGATCTCCGCCGCCGCGGGCTCGAGCGCGCCGCCCACTTTTCCTGGCACGAGAGCGCGCGTCGGCTCCTCGCCGAGCTGGAGCGTGCCGGTACCGGTGTCGACCGCGGCGATCGCTGAGCCGCGACGAGTCGAACGGGGGACGCTCCGGGTTCTGGCGTGGCCCGGCCTCGGCGCCCGCCGATCCAATCCGTACACCTGGCTGCTCTACTCGCACCTCGCGCCGCTTGGCGTCCGTGCCGAAGAGTTCAGCCCCGCTCGCGCCCTCCGCGGCGGGTACGACCTCCTCCACGTGCACTGGCCGGACAAGGCCCTGAACGCCCGCCGGCTGCCGCTGCGCGCCGCCGGGGCTCTCGCTGCCTTGGCCAGCCTCGACGCCGCACGGCGACGTGGCGCACGGGTGGTGTGGACGGCGCACAATGCGGAGCCCCACGAGTCCCGTCATGCCGGCCTGGAGCGTTGGTTCTGGTCTGCGCTGGTGCGTCGGGTGGACGGAGTGATCCACCTCAGCGACGCCGGCCGGCGCATGGTCGAGGCCCGGTTTCCCGCGCTGGCCACTCGGCCGAGCACGGTGGTGACCCCGGGTCACTTCCGGGGCAGCTACCCCGACACGATCTCGCGGGCCGAAGCCCGGGCCTCACTCGGTCTCCCACCCAGGGCCCGGGTGATCGCCTTCTTCGGCCTGATCCGGGCCTACAAGGGCGTGCCCCACCTGGTCCGCACCGCTCGCGCGCTGCCGGAGGATGTGGTGCTGCTGGTGGCAGGCGCGCCGCAGCCGGCCTCTTTGGCGGACGAGGTTCGCTCCGCGGCCGACGAGGATCCTCGGGTCCGCCTCTCGCTGGGGCACGTGCCCGACGACCGGGTGCAACTGTATCTCCGGGCCACCGACCTGGTGGCACTGCCCTTCCGCGATATCACCAACTCCGGCAGTGCGCTGCTGGCGCTGGGGTTCGATCGCCCGGTGCTGGTCCCGGCCCTCGGCGCGATGGGTGAGCTGCAGGAGCTCGCCGGCGCGGACTGGGTACGGAGCTACCAGGGAGAGTTGACCCCCGCGCTGCTGGCCGATGCGCTCGACTGGGCACGGGCCGGGCGCAGCCAGGCCTCGCCCCCGCTCGACGCGCTCGACTGGGGCCGCGTCGCCGAGCAGACGCTGGAGTTCTATCGAAGGCTGGAGGGCTGAGTGGCCGTCCCCGCTGTCACGGTGGTGATGCCGCTCTATCAGAAGGCCGGCTCCGTCATTGCGGCGATCCGATCGGTCCTGACCCAGCGGTTCGCCGACTTCGAGCTGGTGGTCGTGGACGACGGCAGCATCGACGAGGGCCCGGCGCTCGTGGCCGGGGAGGTCGACAGCCGGCTTCGCCTGCTGCGCCAGCCGAACCAGGGACCCGGCGCGGCGCGCAATCGGGGGCTCGCCGAGGCGCGGGGCGCCCTGGTGGCCTTCCTCGATGCGGACGACGAGTGGGACCCTGAGTTCCTGCAGCTCGGCGTCGCTGCCCTTGCCGAGGCACCCGACTGTGCCGCGTGGGTCACGGGCCGGGCCGAGGGGCCGACGCGGCGCACGCGGACAGGGCAGGATCGGCGCATGGGCCTCACCGATGGCCGCTGGCGGGTGTCGCCCGATGTGTCTCCCAGGCGGCTCAAGTACTACGTGGATTTCTGTCACTCGAGCTGCGTGCTGGCGCGCCGCACCGTCGTGCAGCGCTACGGCGGCTACTACGCCGCCGACCGCTACGTGTATGGCGAGGACAGCTATCTCTGGTTGCAGCTGGTGCTGAACCACGCCCTGGCGATCGACCCCGAGCCTCGGGTCTGGTTTCACACCGAGCACTCGGCGCTGGGGGCGGCCCGTATGGGTCACCATCCGGTGCGCCCGGCGCTGCTCGCCAGCGAGCCGCTGCTGGCGGGATGCGATCCGGCCTACCGGACCGCGCTGCGCGACTTGTTGGCGTTCTATCGATTGCTCGAGACCGAGCAACTCCTCCGGCGGGGGCAACTCGACGCCGCCACGCTGGCGCAATGGCGGTCGCGCTTCCCCTGGGCCCGCTGGCCCGGGCTCAAGCTGGCGGCCATGGAGCTCCACTGCTCGGCGATGGTGATGGTGCCGGGACTCGCCCGGATCGTCCCGCCGTCTCAGCGCGCCGAGAGGTCGCCCCTGACCGAGCCTACCTCGGGCTCGAAGTCGGGATAGTAGGGCAGCTCGAACGGCTCGACGAACCGGCGGCAGGCGTCGATCTCGCCCTGGGTGAGCCGTGGCCGCCAGCCATCCACCTGTTTGGCGGCCACCCGCGTGAGGGAGTAGGCCCACGCGTCGCCCTCTCCATTGGCCCGGGCCGTGAAGCGCTCGGCCGGCGCGGTCCATTCCATGTCCAACCGGCGGTATAGCTCCTGGAACCGCGCCCCCGGATCTCCGCAGAGCCACTCGTAGGCCACGATGTCGCGCGGGGACTCGGCCGTAGTCTGCCGGTGGATCACGTAGACCGTCGCTCCCCACAGGGCGCCGGCCCGTTCCCAGAATCCCTTGGCGCGCCGAATCAGGGGCTCGAACGGCTGCAGGTGGTCGGCCACGAGTCTCGGGTTCTCCAGCAGGCGATCCGGCTTGGGCTCCCAGCCGAGCCGGCGCCAGCTCTCGAACTGGCCGCAGGGGTGCCGCAGCACGCATACCTGCCGGGCGTGGGGAAAGCGCGCCGCCAGCCACTCCAGGTTGAGATTGGCGAACACCAGCTTGAGCAGGACCCCGGGCTTCCGACGGAAGAGCGCCGGAATCCGCTCGCCTAGCCACCGTCCCGGTCTGCCGAAGGGCCGGAGCAGAGGGCCTGGGTCATCCCGCATGGTGAACGCGGTGGCGATCCGGCCGGTGCAGGCGCGCGTCATGAGATCGTGATAGCCCGCGTCGTCCCGATCCGGGGTCAGGTAAAGCCAGGCGAACCGTTCCTCCGCCTGGTCCACCCGGTCGTGGTTGTCCGGCTCGCGGTAGTAGGTGAAGCCGGGGGCGAACGAGAGTCCCTTGGCCAGCCAGCTCGTGCCGCTGCGAGGAAAGCCGGTGACGATGACGCAGCGATGCGCCGTCACCGCGACACGACCCCGGCCGCTCTCCCCGTGACCGCTGTCACCAAATCGCCGCTCGACACCGTCGCCACCTCCGGAGACTGGCAGACGCAAGTGAAGGTCTCCTCCGCCATGAGCGTAGGCCCGGCGGGGATCAGCGCCGGAAGATACCACCGTACTGGAGACCGGACTCATCAGGGAGGGTACTATTTGGTGCCCGACGCGGCTGTGATCTGGGTAACGCTATGTCTTATCGGCGGGCCGGCAGGCAGTTCAAGCCAGCCGTTGGGGCCGGGGCCATTGCGCAGCGACGGACGGGCGTGATTCACGCCGCAGCATTGCAGGCAGTGTCGGGGCAGTTGTTGACGCCGCGTGACGAGATGCGGGGACTGCAGGAGCAACTCCTTCAGCCGAGAGGAGGGACGGTGTCCTCAGGTAGCACCGTGCTCGTGATCGACGACGAGGCCGGGATCCGCCGGCTGGTCCAGCGGATGCTGGCGCCCAACCTCTGCCGTGTGGTGGAGGCCGAGGATGCCGAAGCCGGCCTGCGGCTCATCGAGCGGGGCGATCCGCGGATCGACGCGGTGCTCACCGACTGGATCATGCCCGGGCTGCACGGCCTCGACGTGGTGGAAGTGCTCCATCGCCACCGACCCAGCCTCCCGGTCGCCGTCATCTCCGCCTACACCAGCACCATCCATCCGATCGTGCGCAAGGGCGAGAGCCTGCACATCTTGCAGAAGCCGTTCGCCGGTCCCGATCTGCAGCGCGCCGTGGGGGACATGATCACGCGCGCCCTGCGGCAGCACCACTCGGCCCGCCCCCTGGACGGCGACGGCGTGGACCTGGTGACCGCGGCCTGGGAGCTCCATCACGCCCGGGCCACCCGTCAGTAACTCGACCGTCGAGATTCGCCCCCCGCGATGCCATCCCGGATCGAAGACTACGCGCTGATCGGCGATTGTCGCAGCGCGGCGCTGGTGAGCCGGGACGGATCCATCGACTGGCTGTGCCTGCCGCGCTTCGATTCCGCCGCCCTGTTCGCGGCGCTGCTGGGCGACGACGGCCACGGGCGTTGGCGCATCGCCCCGGCCGAGGAAGGTTTTCAGGTCCATCGCCGCTACCGCGGTGATTCGATGGTGCTCGAGACCACCTTCGAGACCGCGACCGGCGCCTGCCGGGTGGTCGACGGCATGCTGCTCGACCGCTCCGACGCCGCGCTGGTGCGGATCGTGGAAGGCGTACGCGGGGATGTGACCGTGGCGTTGGATCTCACGATCCGCTTCGACTACGGCTCGGTGACTCCGTGGCTCCGCCGCACCGGCCCCCGCTCCTTCCACGCGATCGCCGGTCCCGACGCGACCGAGTTCGTGAGCCCGGTGGACATCGACAACCAGGCGTTTCGCACCACCGCGACCTTCGCCGTCCGCCCCGGCGATCGACTGCCGTTCCAGCTGCTGTGGCACCCTTCCAACCGGGATGGAGAGTCCCGGCTCGAGGATCCGGCCGCGGCGCTGGACGCCACGGTCCAATGGTGGGAGCACTGGTCGAATCGGTGCACCCTGACCGGCGAAGGACGGGAGCGTTTAGTACGCTCGTTGCTCTGTCTCAAGGCGCTCATCTACCAGCCGACCGGCGGCATCGTGGCCGCCCCTACCACTTCGCTGCCCGAGCGCATCGGCGGCAGCCGCAACTGGGACTACCGCTACTGCTGGGTTCGCGACGCCACCTACACACTCTACGCCCTCCTCCTCACCGGCTATCGGGACGAGGCCACCGCGTGGGTGGACTGGCTGGTGCGCGCCGTGGCCGGCACGCCGTCCCAGGTCAACATCATGTACGGCCTGGCGGGCGAGCGGCGGCTGCCGGAGCTCGAGCTCGACTGGCTGCCGGGGTACGAGGGGTCGCGTCCGGTGCGGACCGGCAACGCCGCCTGGAATCAGCTCCAGCTGGATATCTTCGGCGAGCTGATGGACGCCGCCTGGCTGGCCTACAAGAGCGGGATCTCGATCAGTCCTACCTCGTGGAATGTGTTCCGCACCATGATGGCCCACCTGGGGAAGATCTGGTCCGAGCCGGACGAAGGGATCTGGGAGGTGCGGGGCGGACGGCAGCAGTTCACCCACTCGAAGGTGATGGCGTGGGTCGCCTTCGACCGCGCGGTCAAGATCGCACGGCGGGCGGGTTTCGAGGCCCCCCTGGAGGAGTGGATCGGCCATCGCGAGCGGATCCACGCCGAGGTGTGCACCCGCGGATATCACCGGGAGAAGGGCAGCTTTACCCAGGCCTACGAAGGAGAGACGGTGGATGCGAGCCTGCTGATGCTGCCGCTGGTCGGCTTTCTCCCGATCGACGACCCGCGGATCACGGGCACGGTGGCGGCGATCGAGCGTGAGCTGCTGGTCGACGGGCTGGTCCTGCGCTACGACACTCGGCGGACCCGCGATGGACTCGAGCAGGGCGAGGGGGTGTTTCTCCCTTGCTCGTTCTGGCTGGTGGACGCCTACGTGCTGCAAGGCCGACACGAGGAGGCACGCCGGCTCTTCGAGCGTCTGACGGCGCTGCAGAACGACGTCGGGCTGATGTCGGAGGAGTACGATCCCGTCGCCCGTCGGCAGCTCGGCAACTTTCCCCAGGCCTTCAGTCACATCGCGTTCGTGAACGCCGCCTTCCACTTCCACACCCCTATGAGCTCCTTCCGGGAGCGCAGCGAGGAGGGTTCGGACCGATCGAGCGAATGAGCGAAAGCCGGTTGGGTCACGGGGATGTTCACCTGGTAATTCCTATTGACGCGATCCCTATTTTCGCGTACTGTTGGTGCGCAATTTACTTGAAACTCGTTCTCATCGAGGCGCGCACCCCTAATGCTCCGGTCCTTCGTCGCCGCTGTCGCCCTGATCGGCCTCCCCCTGCAGCTGGTAGCCCAAGTCACTGCCGAGCCGCAGGATAGCACGCCTCGGGACACCACCCCACAGATGCTTCCCACCATCGAGGTTCAAGGGGCGACGACCGCACCGTACCTTCAGCGCTCTACCCGTACGGCCACCAAGACCGACACCCCCCTCCGCGACGTCCCCCAGGCCATCACGGTCATCACCAAGGACGTGATGGCCGATCAGCGGATGCAGAACATGGCCGACGTGGTGCGCTACGTCCCCGGGGTCACGATGGGGCAGGGCGAAGGCAATCGCGACCAGCCGACGATCCGGGGCAACAGCACGACCGCCGGCTTCTTCGTGGACGGCTCCCGCGACGACGTGCAGTACTTCCGCGACCTCTACAACGTCGAGCGGGTGGAGGCCCTCAAGGGCGCCAACGCCCTCATCTTCGGCCGAGGGGTTGGCGGGGGAGTGCTCAACCGGGTCACCAAGACCGCCGATTGGGCCCCGACCCGCGAGCTGCTGCTCCAGGGCGGCTCCTACGGCAATCGGCGGACGGCCCTGGACGTGGGCGAAGGCGTATCCGACCGGGTCGCCCTGCGGTTCAACGGAGTGTACGAGAACTCCGACATCTACCGTGACCAGGTGGGCATCGAGCGTTATGGACTCAATCCGACCGCGACGCTGCGGTTCGGGTCCAGCACCCGCCTGCTCGCGAGCTACGAGCACTTCAAGGACCAGCGCACCGCCGACCGGGGCGTCCCCTCGTCCGCGGGGGGTCCGTTCGACAGTGGGAATCCCCGCACCTTCTTCGGCGACCCGGAGCAGAGCGAGTCGCATGCCCTGCTGAATATCGGGACCGCGACGATCGAGCACACGGCTGGTTCCGGCCTGATGCTGCGCAACCGGAGCGTGTTCGCCGACTACGACAAGTTCTACCAGAACGTGTTCCCGGGCAGTGCGGTGAACGACGCCGGCACCGAGGTAAACCTCTCGGCCTACAACAACGCCACCAACCGCCAGAACTTGCTCAACGAAACCGAGGTCACCTACCCGCTGACCCTGGGCAGCGTCCGACAGACCCTGCTCGGCGGCGTGTCCCTCGGCAGCCAAGTTTCCGACAACCTGCGCCACACCGGCTTCTTCACCGATACCGCCACCACCCTGGCGGTGCCGGTGGCCGATCCCACCGTCACCGTTCCGGTGCGGTATCTCCACACTCCCACGGACGGCAGTAACCACGTCGCCGCGACGTCGGTCTCGGTCTACGGCCAGACCCAGATGGTGCTGGCGCGGCAATGGCAGGCTATCCTGGGCGCGCGCTACGAGCACTTCGATACCCGGCTCGACAACCACAACACCGGCGACCGCCTGTCCCGGGTGGACAACATGGTGAGCCCCCGCGCCGGACTGCTGTTCAAGCCGGTCGAGGTCGTGTCGTTGTACGGCAGCTACAGCGTGTCGGCGCTGCCGGCCTCGGGCGATCAGTTCGCCTCGCTCAGTCCCACCAACGAGACCCTCGAGCCCGAGCGGTTCACCAACTACGAACTCGGCGCCAAGTGGGATGTGATCGACGGGTTGTCGGTGGCGGGCGCGGCATACCGCCTGGACCGCACCAACACCTCGGCGCCCGATCCGGCCGATCCCACACATCTGGTCCAGACCGGCAGCCAGCGGACCCAGGGCTTCGAGGTCTCGGTGACGGGGACGGTGACCTCGGCCTGGCAGGTCATCGGCGGTTACACCAATCAAAAGGCCACCGTCACCAGCGCGACCGCGCGGGCGCCTGAAGGCGCCAGGGTGCCGATGGTCCCGAGGAACAGCGTGTCGCTGTGGAACCGATATCAGGTCACCCACAGCCTCGGCTTCGGGCTGGGCCTCCTGTACCAGGACGAGATGTTCGCCGCCATCGACGACGCGGTGACCCTGCCGAGCTTCGCCCGGGTCGATGCCGCGGCGTATTACAACGTGAGCCGGCGGCTCCGGCTGCAGGCCAACCTGGAGAACCTGTTCGACGAGGGATACTTCCCGACCGCGGACAGCAACAACAACATCACTCCCGGCTCGCCCAGGGCGGTCCGGGTGACCGTAGTCACCGGCTTCTGATCGGGAATGTGACCGGCGGCGCTGTCCTTGCCCTCAGGCAGGGATGGCGTCGCCGGTCTGCCGCATGCGCCGCCAGCCCGCCGGCGCGTGGCCGGTACGCCGCTTGAAGGCGCGGCTGAACGCCGCTTCCGACTCGTAGCCCACCTCCGCCGCCACCGCCGCGACCTTCTTCGAGCCGCCGGCGAGCTGCTCCGCCGCCAGCTGCAGCCGCCACTCGGTGAGGTACTGCATCGGGGGCAGCCCGACGGTCTGGGCGAACCGCTCGCTCAACACGGTGCGGGACGTCGCGACCACCCGCGCCAGGTCGGCCAGGGTCCAGGGATGCGCCGGGCGGGCGTGGAGCTCGGCCAGCGCGGCAGCCACCAGCGGATCCCGCAGACCGGCGAGCCATCCGGACTGCTGAGGAGACAGCTCCTCGCTGTAGCGCCGCACCACCTCGACGAACATCAGCTCCGCCATCCGGGTGAGCATGGTCCCTCCGCCCGCCCGGTTCTGCCACGCCTCGGCCACGACCTGCCGGGGGAATTCCGCCAGCCAGCCGGTCGCGATCCCGCGTATCACCACGCTCCGCGGCAGCGCGGCGAGCAGCGGGTTGTAGGGCCGGGCATCGCACCCGAGGAACCCGCACACCAGGTCGGCCTGGGTGCCCGGTCCGCTCCCGAGTCGGATCCGCTCGAGGGGCCGGGAGGGGGCGTGGTTGTACCGCCGGCCGAGGCCATGGCCCCGCTCGGCCGACGCCAGGTGGGCGTCACCGTGGGGAAACAGGATGGCGTCCCCGGGATGCAGCTCCGACTGGGGATCGCCCTCGCACCCGATCCAGCAGCTCCCGGCGGTCACGATGTGATAGGCCATCAGATGCTCGGCCTCGGGCAGGACCCGCGGGACCAGCTCGCGGGCCGGGGCGACCGAGATCGACCAGGGCGCGATACCCTCGAAGACGTAGAAGAACGCCCCATTGAGTCGCACCGCCCGCAGCACGTCGGAGAGGGGATCCATGGACTAAAGGTGCAGCGCGCTTGGCGCGGACGGCAACGGGGTTCCGAGACGCCGACGGCGCCCGCTCGGGAGAGCGGGCGCCGTGGGGTGCTGCCAGGTCAGGGCCTCGCGCCGGCGATATGCCGGCCGCCGGTCACTTATTAGGCTCAACCAGCGGAAGGAGCTGGGTGAGCTGCAGATTCATCAGCAGGTCGAGCCGCCGGTCGATCTGGTAGAACTGGGCTGCCTTCTTGGGCCCCACCAGCTTCTCGAACTTCGGGATGTATCGTTCCCGGAGCTCGATCTTTTCCGCATCCACCTCGATCGACTTCTTCACGTGGTCTTTCGCCTGCTGATCGGTCATGTTCGCGTAGCTCGCGGCGTACTCCTTGATCATCGCATAGCGCTTGTCGTTGTTCTTCCTGACCTCCGTGGTGTACTCGTCGTAGAGTGGCCAGAACTTGGTGGCCTCGTCGGCGGTCAGCGACATGTTTGTGGCCACGATCTCCTTGCGCTGGTCGCGATATTCCGCGCGCAGCTTCTCGATGTCCGCGTCCGAGAGTGTGGGGGCCGCCGCGGAGACGGACGTCGTCTGGCTTACTTGGCGAGCGGAGTCCTGGGCGGCCGCCGACTTCGGGACGGTCAGGAGGGTGCCGGCCGCGAGCACGAGGGCTCCCTGGATCCAACGGGTCATCTGGTCCTCCTAGCTTGGGACTACCTTGGGAAGGTAGAGAAGCTAAGGCTGCCGCCCCCGCCCGAGGGGGCCTGCAGAAGGTGGGACTTGACAGCGCATCCGGTCAGAACTCCTCGTCCTCCCCGAATGGGTCGCCGGGCGGCGGCGGCAGCGGTTGTGCGGTGGGTAGCCGACGGTCCCGCTGCCACGCCGCGATGTCGGCCGCCAGGGCACGCCAGTGCGCCCGCGCTTCGAAGCGGGCACCGGTCACGGCACCACGCGCCTCCGCCTCGCGCCCCAGCGTGGTCAGGGTGAGCTGAACCGCGGCACGCACGTCCGGCGCCGCCGCCGTGTCCGCGGCGAGGGTGATCAGCTGGTCGGCGTATACCCGCTGCACCGCGCGGCGGAGTCCGGCGTCCCGCTGATCCCGCTCGGCCGGGGCGTCCCACACGGATCGCTTGATCGTGCTCAGCAGCTCGCTCAGAGACAGCGCAGTCGGGTCGTGCGCCGACTGCTGGACCAGGCGAGCCATCCGGTCGCGCTGGAGCAGCGGTTCCAGCACGAGAGAGGCCAGCGAGCCCGCCGCCCCGAACTCATCGAAGGTGGGCTGGGTGCGTGACCCGAACATCTCGCTGTTGGGGTCGTAGCCGAAGGGGCGAGGTCCGAGCAGCGTGATGACCGTGTCGGGAATCGCGAGCTCAGACGGGGCCAGGGTGGCCAGCAGTTTCCCGAGGGCGGTCCGCTGACGGGCGCCGGCAACGGGCCGAGTGGCCTGCTGTCCGTCGCCCGCGAGAGCGTGATGGTATTCGACTCCCCCGACGACCTTGGCCGTCGCGAAGAGCGCAAAGCGATGGAAGAAATACAGGCGGGCGAAACGCTCCTGCAGGGTGGCCACCGGCTCGCCCGCGCCGATGTTGCCTAGGCCGAAGCGCCGCATCGCCGCGCGTCGTACCGCGAGCTGGCGGGTGAGGAATTCCTCGGGCGAGCTCGCGTCATCCCAGAGGTTCACCCGCGGATCGCTGGCGTAATCCGGCCGTGCGTCGGCGTCGCTCAGAAAGAGGAGCCCATGCGTGATGCCCTCGGCGATGAGCGCGCGCAGGGAGTCGGCCTCATGCTCGGGCGGGAAGATCCCGTAGCCCCACCGGATCGCGAGCACGTCGAACTCGCCGGGTCCGAGGGCATAGGCGTCCCGAAAGTCGACCTTGCCGGAGGCATCCACGGTGAGCCGTGGGGCAGGGTAGTCCATGACGGATCCGCGTCCGTAGGTCGACGCGATGTAGTTGTGGGCCATGCCGAGGGTGTGCCCGACCTCGTGCGCGGTCACCTGGCGCACGCGCCCGAGGACGTAGTGGGTGTCGGCCGCGGTGGCGGCGCCGCCGAGGGCAGCCACGATCGAATAGGCGGTGCGGGCCCGGTGCGAGTCCATCCGCGCCATTCCCTTCAGCATCTCGCCGGTGCGCGGGTCGAACAGACCGCCACCGATGCTCCAGCCGATCTCGTTCCGGTTCTCCCACTGGATCACGTTGTACCGCAGGTCCAGCGGATCGACGCCCTCCGGCAAGAGCTCCACCTTGAAGCCGCCCACCAGCCCGGCTCGATCGAAGGCCTGAGTCCAGAAGCGCGCCCCCTCGAGCGTGGCGGTCCGGATGGGCTCGGGAATGCCGCGATCGACGTAGAAGACGATCGGACGCTTGATGGGGCTCCGGGGATCGGCCGGGTTGCTGCGCTCCAACCGGAAACGGTTGATCCAGCGGCGCGTGAGCGGTTGTTGGATCGGCTGCGCGTAGTCCTTGAACGTGATGCCGAAGAAGCTCATCCGTGGGTCGAGCGCCCGCGGCCGGTAGCCGTCGTCGGGAAGCTCCGCCAGCGTGAGATGTTGCCGTACGGTGAAGGCCCGTCCGTCCGGGACGATCCGGGCGACGATCTGGCCCGGCCGCTCGCGCGCTTGGAACGAGAGTGCGGCCTCCAGTTCGGTATTCTTGGGGAACCCTCGAACGGCTTGCGCATCGATCCAGGACAGGTCACTCGCCAAGGCGTAGGGAGACTGTTTGGCGTCGGCCAGCGCGCCGGTCACATCCCACCAGTCGTGGAGCACATAACTGGTGGCATCGACGAGAACGCGATCCCCTTCGGCTGCGATCACCGGCAGCGCCGCCACGGTACTGGACGCGAACGACTCGGCCACCGAGCGCGCATGCGCCGGGTTCTCGGTGTACGAGCTTCGATAGTTCCAGTTCTCCAATACGACGAGCAGCCGTCGGCCGGCCGGCTGGAGGCGAGCGATGCTGCAGCCTCGGTCGGCGCCGCGATCGAGTCCGATCGGATTGGAGCCGAGGCCGGCCGCGAGGGAGACGCATTGCAGCAGACGCGTGCCGTTTGCGGGAAACTCGAGCCAGAGGGCGCCGCTGGTATGCTCGAGGAACGCGGGCACGAACCCGTCGCGACGATCAACGCCCTTCGTCCGCTCGGCGATCGTCGGCAGTGTATCGGTGCTCCGGGTGGCGGGGGTCGGCCGTTGGGCGGCCGCGGTGGACACGGCGGCCACAAGGACCGCAAGAGTCAAACCGGCAGGACGGCGCATGCAGAGAATCTCCGATGCCGATGGCCCGAGGGAAAGGGCTACTAAAGGCGGGAGCGGTGGCCAGCGGAGGCTATCTTCAGGCATCGCGCACCATATTGGGCACCATTCGGGCGACTGGCCAACGAGGCGACATTACCTGACATGGAGTCCGCCACCAAGGGCGAGCACGGGGGCCTCACGGCAGTGCAGGGCACCGCCTTGTACATCGGCGCGGTGCTCGGTACCGGTATCATCGCTTTGCCGGCTCTGGCCGCGCAAATCGCGGGGCCGGCTTCGTTGCTGGCGTGGCTCGCCCTGGTCTTGCTGTCGGCCCTGCTCGCCGCCACGTTCGCCGCGCTCGGTGCGCGCTATCCCGATGCCGGCGGGATCTCCACCTATGTCGGGGCCGCCTTCGGTTCGCGCGCTGCGGCAGTCGTCGGTTGGTGCTTCTACTTCTCGATGCCGCCGGGAGCGCCGGCCGCCGCGATGTTCGGCGGCGCCTATGTCGCGGCGGCCCTGGGCGGCGGTCAAACGACCGTCCTGGTAACGGCCGCGGCCCTCATGGCTGTGGTGACCCTGGCCAATGCCTTCGGGCTACGGGTCTCTGGTCGGCTGCAGGTGGCGCTCGCGGGCCTCTTGGTCCTGCTGCTGGTGGCGGCCCTGCTCACGTCCCTTCCGCACGCGCGACTCGCGTACCTTCGGCCCTTCGCGCCGCACGGATGGCTGGCTGTCGGCTCGGCCGCAGCCCTGTTGGTCTGGAGCTGCGCGGGTTGGGAGGCAATCACCTCGCTCGTGGCCGATTTCCGCCAGCCCGCACGAGACTTGCCCCGTGCCGTTACTGCGGCGCTGATCGTGGTCGGCATGCTCTACCTCGGGATCGCCGCGGCCACCGTACTCGTGCTGGGGCCTGCGGCCGAATCCAGCACGGCACCGCTGGCGGATCTGCTCGCGATCGGTGTCGGGAGCAACGTGCGGGTCGTCGCCGCGGGCGCGGCCGTTCTGTTGACGCTCGGCGTGATGAACGCCTACTACGCCGGGTCTGCCAAGCTGGGTGCCGCGCTCGGCCGCGACGGGGCATTACCCGGCTGGCTCGCCCAGGGCAGCAGCGCCGGCGAAGTGCCGCGGCGCAGCCTCGCGCTGGTGTCAGGCCTGTCCGGGGTCGCGCTCGCCGTCGTGGCTGCTGTCGGGCTCGGCCCCCGCCCGCTGGTGCTGCTCACGACGGGATCGTTTGTCCTGGTGTACGTCCTGAGCACGGCCGCCGCCGTGCGTCTCCTGCCGCGCGGAAGTTGGTCGCGCCGCTCGGCCGCGCTCGCCTTCGTTGCCGTCCTGGTGTTGCTTGCGATGACGGGAGTGTACCTGTGGTGGACTGCTGCGGTCGCCGTCGCAGCGTTCGCTTATCTCCGGTGGCGGCGAACCCCACCACTGGCCAAGTAGTGTTTGGTCTGAGCTTCCAGAGTGAGGCCGGCGCGACTCGAACGCTCAAGACGGCGGGACTGGCCGTTGCCCCCTCCAGGGGCCACCCGTAGGTTCTGTTTCTAGACCTGGCAGCGCCTAAGCGCAGCGAGGCAATATGGACCCACAGTTTCTTCTCACCGCGGTCGTCACCGTCCTCATCGCCGGCATGGGGACATGGGGCGCGGTCAAGATCGCAAAGACGATTGCCCACAGCCGCGTCGCCAGGGACACCGACACCGCTGCCCATCTCGAGGCGCTGGATCAGGAGGTGGGGGCACTCCGCCGCGAGATGATCGAGACGCAGGAGCGGCTAGACTTCGCCGAACGGATGCAGGCTCAGGGACACGAAACCCGCCGAGTGGAACCGCCGCGCTAGAACCGACCCAAAGCCGAACGCCGGCGCCGACTCTTGGCCAGCGGCCAGGTCACGCTGGTGCTGGTGACCCGGCGTGAGAAGCAGAGTTCGAAAACAAGAAGCCCCGCCACACGCTAAGCGTGTGGCGGGGTTTCGGCTTCCAGAGTGGGCCCGGCGCGACTCGAACGCGCGACCTCTTGCTCCGGAGGCAAGCGCTCTATCCAGCTGAGCTACGGACCCGTATTCAGGGAGGGGAAAACTCGCCCCGGAGCACGGTTTCCGCAACCGGCCCGCGAG
>DASSML010000173.1:0-21974 GCA_035688895.1 Gemmatimonadales bacterium | reverse complement strand
AAAGGTCCGGCCCAGGCTGAACGCCGCCGGCGCCTCCCGCGTCACGCTCAGCGCGCGCGGCGTGGGTGCCGCGAGCCCATCCGCCAGCAGCAGCGCCACCCACCCCAGGTCGAGCAGCAGGAGCACGGTTCCGGCGGAGGGCCACCAGAATCCCGCCACGCCCACCAGGGCCAGCACGGCCAACCCAGCGAGCCAGCGGCGGGACGGAACCAGCCTCATCTCGGCACGTCGATCTTCTCGATGATCCCTTTGAGCGCGGCGTCGGGCGTGACGCCCTCGAGCTCCAGCTCGGGCGCGACCGCCACCCGATGCCGGAGCACGGCCGGAGCCAGCGCCTTTACGTCGTCGGGCACCACGTAGCTCCGGCCGTCGAGCAGGGCCGACGCCTGTGCCATCTTGAGCAGGGCCACGCTCCCGCGCGGCGACGCGCCCAGCGTGAGGACCGGGGCGCTCCGCGTGGCCCGCACCACGGCGACCACGTACTGCACCAGACTCGGTTCCACCCGCACCCGGCGGCAGGCCGAGCGCAGCCGGGCCAGTGCGTCGCCGTCGGCCACCCGCTCGATGCCGTAGCTGGCTGGCAGATCGGCCTCGAAGCCCCCGAGCACCCGCTGAAGGATGCCCTGCTCGACCTCCTGTTCCGGATAGCCGACCAGGACCTTCACTAGAAATCGATCCAGCTCCGCCTCGGGCAGCGGGTACGTACCCTCGAACTCGATCGGGTTCTGAGTGGCGAAAACCGTGAACCCGTCGGGCAGCGGGTGCGAGGTCCCGTCCACAGTGACCCGCCGCTCCTGCATGGCCTCGAGCAGCGCGGCCTGGGTCTTGGCCGGCGCCCGGTTGATCTCGTCACCCAGCACCAGGTCGCCGAAGATCGGTCCCGGGCGGAAGCTGAAGCTGCTCTGGCCACTCAGCAGATTCACTCCGGTGATGTCGGATGGCATGAGGTCCGGAGTGAACTGGATGCGGCGGAACTCGAGCCCGAGCGCCAGGCTGAGCGCCCGCACCAGGAGGGTCTTGGCCGTGCCGGGCACGCCTTCCAGCAGCACGTGCCCACGCGCCACGAGGCCGGCCACGGCATCGCGCAGGGCGTCGGGTTGACCCAGCACGACACCGCCGAGCTGAGCGATGAGCGCCTGGGCCAGGCCACCCTGTGCCGTTGCCTCGTCGGGCTCCAGCGGGGTGAGAGTCAGGAGGTCTTCAGTTCGTCCCACAGGGTCTCCACGGCATTGGCTGCCTCGAGCACGCCGGCGCTGGTCGGCGAGCCCGAGGCGGCATCGGTCAGGGTCGCGAGCGCACCACGGCCGCGCTCGGTGCGCAGGGAGCTCGCCAGTCCGGCGAGCCAACGGTCCAGGTCGGCGGGGCCGGGCCGGCCCGCCCGGGAAAGCCGGCGGCGAAGCCCCTGCGCCATGAGACGCACCGCCGTCTCGTGGCCCCGGGCCGCGGCGAGTGCGGTCGCGAGCGCCCGGACATGCTCCAGCGGGGAGCGGCGCCGGCGGAGGATGACCTGCCGCGCCGGGCCGAACCGGATGCCGGACGCGACCAGTGCGATCACCCCGACGCCGACGAGCTGCCAGACGATCCAGCCCCAGGGCGAGCGAGCGCTCCAGGCCAGCGTGGCACCGGCCAGCGAGGTGCCCGAAGCCGCGAATCCCTGGTGGAACTCGTCGACGATCACTCTCTGGTAGCGAGGGGTGACGAGCCCGAGCATGATCGGCCCCGCCGCGGTTTGGCGCAGAATGCTGTTGCGGAAGAGCCCGTCATCCGCCACCAGGGTCACCGTCCGGCCGCCGGGGTAGCCGACTCGGATCGCCACCGGCCGGTCGTTGATCGTCCGAAGCAGGGTGTCCACCCCGATCGGACTGGGCACGCTGCAGCTGACGCGGCGTCCGTCGTAGACGTCGGACGAGTCCACGATCGTGGTCGCCAGATGCCGGACCAGCTCGGCCCGGGCCCGTGGCATCGGGCGCTGCTCGGCGCCGGGCGGTGCCTTGAGCGCGGCGGGGTCCGACCATCGGGTGGCGACTCGATAGCCCAGGCACGCCATCGCGAGGTCGGCGCCCTCGCCGGCCAGCAGGAGATCTCCGCCGAGTGCCGACAGGTGCGCGGCTTCGCGGGCATCGAGCCGTTGCGCCGGGCCGATGACGGCGAAGACGCCGTCGCGTTTGACGTCCCCGAGCGAGAGCGCCGGCCGCCGGTACCGGTCCACCCGCACGCCCAACCGAGCCAGCGCCTCGGCCCAGGCGCTGGCCCCGCTCGGCCCGGCCAGGTAGGTGGAGCGGCGGGGATCGGTGTCCGCGTTCCTCGCCCGGCGGCTTCCCAGCATGGTGGCGCCCACGGCCAGTGCCGCCAGGATCGCGACGGCGATGCCAAGCTCAGCCCGCGGGCGCATGCCAGGGCTCCGCGCCGGCGGCGCGCCAGTGCCGGTACTCGTCCGGGCCGGCCGGTCGTCCGCCGAAGGCGTGCAGGTAGAGCGTCCGCACCAGTCCGCGGAGCCGCTCGCGGTCCGCCGGCGCCAGGCGCGCGTCCCGGGCGCACTCGGCGGGCGTCTTGCTCGCGTGATACTGCAGGACGCCCTGTCGGTCGAGGCCGAGCGCCAGCGCGACGAAGGCCAGCTGGAGGGCTTCGGCAAACCGACCCTCGGCCGCGGCCACGTCGGCGGCGCGGCCGTACCACTCGGCGTCGCGCGCCTCGAGCGTCGCGGCGGGGGTCTCGGCCGCATCGGCACTCTGTGCGCCGCGCACCGTGCGCCATACCAGCCACGCCGCGTGCGCCAGGATCAGTACCAGCAGGAGCAGCAGACCCAGAATCAGCAGCCGGAACACCAGCGGATTGTCGGCCCGGAGCGCGCGCAGCCACTCGCTCATCCGGTCCCACCATTCGCGCAGCAGTCGCGCCGGCGCGGGCTCACGGGCCCACCGATACTGCCGGCCGGCGAAGACGGTATCGAGCGCGGCACGGAGCCGCTCCGCCTGCTCGGTCACCGGAGTCAGGCGGTCTGCAGGGTCTGGGCGAGCACTTCGAGGTCGAACCCTTCCTTGCGCACCCGCAGGTCGTAGTAGCTCACGGTGAGAACGCAGTAGAAGAGCGGGTAGAGGAAGAGCTGCACCACCGCGGCCATGACGAGCCCGATGAGGCCGCCGCTCATGACCGACCCCGTCGGGGCGTCGGGCAGCACGAGTGCGGCGAGCGCCGTGAGCGCGACGATCGGGACGTAGAGCAGCAGCCCGAGCGTCAGCAACATCCCGAAGATGCGCCAGCGTGAGCCGCGGGTGAGCGCCCAGGAGCGGGCCAGCGCCCCGCTGGCGGTGCTTCCCGGCTCCAGGACCAGCGCCGGAAAGGCGAGAATCAGGCCGCAGAGCAGGACGATGCCCGGGACGAGGAACAGGAGGAAACCCACCATCACGAGCAGACCGGTGAGAATGGAGCAGGCGATGACGCGCCACAGGAAGGGCGTGGCGCGATTCAGCGCTTCGCCGGCGCTCAGGGGCCGGCCCATATAGCTCTCGGAGACGATGAACACCGTCGCCGCGGTCGCGATGGCGCTCAGCACCACGAAGATCCCGTAGTAGGCGAGGGTCAGCCACACGTGCTGCAGCATGCCGCCCGAGGCCTCGATGAACAGGCTCAGGAGCACCGGGAGACCGGAGCATATCAGGGCCACCATCGCGAGCGCGGCGAAGTGGCGGCGATACAGCTGGAACGACACGTCGAGAATCTCCCCCATCGACAACGGACGGAGGGCCGGCAGTGCCATGATCAGCTCCGCGACGGGGTATGCCGGGGGGTAAGCGCTGCGAAAGATGCGTCGGCGCTACCCCAGATGCGAGCCCCCGCGCGGGCGATTAGACTGGGCAACATGCCCGCCCCGCCGGCACCGGTAAAAGACTACCGCCAGCATCTCGAGGTCGAGACGCCCGAGCACGTCGTGCTCGACCTCGAGATCGCGGGCGTCGGCTCCCGTGCGCTCGCCGCGATCCTCGACATGATCATCCTGGTGGGCTCGTTCCTCGGCGTGATGACCGTTCTCGCCATCCTCGCCGGCTACGGGCTCACCGTCGGGCGTCTGGGCAGCGCGATCCTGCTCCTGGGTGGGTTCGCGGCCTGGACCGGCTACTTCATTTTCTTCGAGGGTCTGCGGCAGGGTCAGACGCCTGGGAAGCGGGCGGTCGGCATCCGGGTGGTGATGGATACCGGCTACGCGGTCACCCTGAGCGCGGCGGCCGCCCGGAACCTGCTGCGTACCGCCGACTTTCTTCCCCCGCCCTACCTGACGGGCGCCCTCCTCGTGGCCCTCCACCCCCGCGCCAAGCGCCTGGGCGACATGGTCGCCGGCACCGTCGTGGCGCGGGACCGTCCGACCGAGATCGCCGCGGCGCGCCCCCGGGCGCCCGCCGCGAGCGCGTTCGACACCCTGCCGGACCTGACCGACGCCGAGTTCCAGCTGCTGGCCCAGTATGCCGCGCGACACGAGCAGCTCGCCCGGGGACCTCAGGCCAGACTGGCGGCGGCCATCGCGGCCCGTCTCCCGAGCCACCCCGCGCCTCCGGCTGTCTCCGCCGCGGACCACCTGCTCGACCTGCACAACCGAGAGCAGGAGCGGCGCCGCGGGACGCTGGCGGCGCGCACTGTTGGGCCCGCGGCGAGGTTCGTCGCTCGAAAGCGGGAGCGGTGGGACGAGTTTCAACGCCTGGCCGAGCGGGCCGCGGCCCGCGGACTCGACAGCTTCGCCGCGCACGAGCTTCCCGACTTCGCCGCCCGGTATCGCGAGGTCGCCGCCGACCTTGCCCGCGCGCGCACCTATCGCAGCGACGAGGCGACCCTGAGCCGACTGGAGCGGCTCGCGGCCGCGGGGCACAACGCGCTGTATCGGGAGGACCGCAATACCTGGCGCCGGATCTGGGAGGTGCTCGCCCGCGAGTGCCCGGCAGCCATCGTCGGCGCGCGGGGCTATGTGCTGGTCGCCTTCCTCTGCTTCGCCGTACCGGCGGCGGGCGGCTATTTGCTGCTGCGACAGGACCCGGCGCTGGCGGCGGAGGTGCTCCCAGAGGTCATGCTGCAACGGGCCGAGGCTGGAGCGGCGCGCCAGGCGGAAGGCAAGCGCTACGTGGACGTGGCGGCGGAAGATCGCCCGCTCATGGCGTCGGGGATCATCTCCAACAACGTGCGGGTGGCCATCTCCTGTTTCGCGGGGGGGATCTTTCTCGGGGTGGGCTCCCTGATCATGCTGGGGTTCAACGGCCTGTCCATCGGGGCGAGCGCCGGCCACTTCGCCAACGTGGGACTGCTCGGGTATCTCCTCGAGTTCATCCTGGGCCACGGTCTGCTGGAGCTCTTCGCGATCTGGGTTGCCGGAGCGGCGGGGTTTCTGCTGGGTCGGTCGGTCGTGGCCCCCGGCGACCTCCTGCGGTCCGAGGCCCTGGTCATAAGCGGGCGGCGGGCGGTCCGGATGGTCGGCGGGGCGGCGATCCTGCTGGTGGTGGCGGGCCTGATCGAGGGCTTCGTCTCGGCTGGAACGGGCGGGGTGGCGGTACGGTTGGCGGCGAGTGCGCTGAGTCTGACGTTTCTGGCGATCTATCTCCTGAACGGCCGACGGGCCGCCTAGAGCTCGCGGAGCATGGCCCGCATCCGGATGGCCAGAGCCTCGATCTCCCGGAGGCTGGTGAGCGTCTCCGGGTCGATCTGCGATTCGTTCAGCAACAGGAGCTGGGTCTCGGCCAGCAGGGCCGAGAGCGGATTGGAGAGATCGTGCCGAAGCTTGTTGAGCCGCTCGTTCTCGCTCATGCGCCCGCCGGCCCGCGGCTGGCCGCCGTAGTCGAGACGGGCGGCCGCGAGTGCGACCGAAATGGCATTGGAGCAACCTCCCGATGTAAGCCCGGTACGCCAAAGATCGTGCGCCACCAGCACTTACGCAAGCATACCCGCCCCTCTTGACGGCGATTCCTTGGGGCTCTAAGTTGAGTTGCTTCTAAGGTTGGCTAATTCTGGCACGACACTCCCCGTCACAACACGTCCGCACGCACCCGATTCGGGGCCGCCCCGTGAGGCTGGCCGAACTCGTCGAGACCAAGCTCATCATCACCTGTCTCCCCCGCCGCCGCTGCGGCAGCGCCCGCCATTCTGGAGCCCAAGTCCGTGGACATCGCTGAGCTGAAGCAGAAATCGGTTGCCGAGCTGCATACTCTCGCCGAGCAATTGAACATCACCAACTACTCGGGCCTGCGAAAGCAGGACCTGATCTTCCGGATCGAGCAGTCGCTGCTCGACTCCGACACCGTCATCCGCGGGGAGGGCGTGCTGGAAATCCTCCCCGAGGGCTACGGCTTTCTGCGCAGCCAGGACTGGAACTACCTCTACGGCCCCGACGACATCTACGTGAGCCCGAGCCAGATCAAGCGGTTCGATCTGCGCACCGGCGACACCGTGATGGGCCAGGTCCGCCCGCCGAAGGAGGGCGAGCGCTATCTGGCCCTGCTCAAGGTCGAGCAGGTCAACTTCGAGGAGCCGGAGAAGACCAAGCACCGGATCGCCTTCGACAACCTCCGCCCGCGCTACCCCGATCAGCGCATCCGGCTGGAGCGGAAGAACGGCGACCTGAGCATGCGAGTGGTGGATCTCCTGGCGCCCATCGGGAAAGGCCAGCGCGCCCTGATCGTGGCGCCGCCCAAGGCCGGCAAGACCATCCTGATGCAGAAGCTGGCCAACGCGATCAGCGAGAACCACCCCGAAGTCGTGCTCATCGTGCTGCTGATCGACGAGCGGCCCGAGGAAGTGACCGATATGGAGGAGAACGTCAAGGCGGAGGTCATCTCCTCCACGTTCGACGAGCCCGCCGACCGGCACGTGCAGGTCGCCGACATGGTGATCGAAAAGTCCAAGCGGCTGGTGGAGCACGGGCGCGACGTCGTGATCCTGCTCGACTCGATCACCCGGTTGGCCCGGGCGCACAACGTCGTGGTTCCCCACTCCGGCAAGATTCTCTCCGGCGGCGTGGACGCCAACGCCCTGCAGAAGCCCAAGCGGTTCTTCGGCGCGGCGCGGAACATCGACAAGGGCGGCAGCCTGAGCATCATCGCCACCGCGCTGGTCGATACCGGCAGCCGGATGGACGAGGTGATCTTCGAGGAGTTCAAGGGTACCGGCAACAGCGAGCTGGTACTCGACCGCCGCCTGGCCGACCGGCGTATCTACCCCGCCATCGACATTCAGCGCACCAGCACCCGGAAGGAAGAGCTCCTGATGGACAAGGACGAGCTCAACCGGGTCTACCTCCTGCGCAACTTCCTGGCCGACATGCCGCCGGTGGAGGCCCTGGAGTTCCTGCTGGAGCGGATGAAGCGGACGAAGAACAACAAGGAGTTCTTCTCGACGATGGCGCAGTAGCGAGAAGCGAAACTCGAAGGGCGAAGAGCGAAGGGGGCCTGCGACGCACGTCTCGCGGGCCCCTTCGCCTTTCCTCTTTCGCCATTCCCCTCCTACCTTCCCTCCCCATGTCCGCCCTTCCCCCCGCCGGCCGCCTGCTCGCCCTCGATTGGGGCGAGGTGCGGATCGGTGTGGCCCTGAGCGACGAGACCCAGACGCTGGCGACGCCGACGACCACTCTGGTGCGGCGGGCGGGCAAGCGGTTTCCCATGCCGCGGCTGCTCGAGCTGGTGGCCGAGCACGGCCCCGTCGGTCTGGTGGTGGGCCTGCCCCTGACGGGCGAAGGCGAGGAAGGCGGGAGCGCCGCCGCCGCGCGGGAGCTGGCCGACGACGTGGCCCGCCGCAGCGGCTTGCCGGTTGCGCTCTGGGACGAGCGGATGAGCACCGCCCGGGCGCTCGCCGCGATTCGCGAGCAGGGAGGTCGGACCAAGGGACGCAAGGAAGACGTGGACGCGCTCGCCGCCGCGGTCTTGCTCCAGCACTACCTCGACGCGCGCCGGATGGCCCGCACATGAGGCGCCTCGCCCCGCTCGCGCTGCTGCTGGTGATCGCCTGCGGAAGCAACACGGTGCCCGAGCGGGTGAGCGTTCCGCCCGGCAGCAGCTTCTCGGCGGTGACCGACTCGCTGACCGCGCACGGCGTCGTCGGCAACCGACGCTGGTTCACGCTGCTGGCCCGGGTCCGAGGAGCGGACCGGTCGGTGCGCGCGGGAGCCTACGAGTTCGGCCCCCGACTCACCGCCTGGCGGGTGCTCGACATCCTGGCGGAGGGCCGGGAGGCCTCGCGCCGGTTCACCGTGCCCGAGGGACTTACCGTCCTCGACCTGGCGGCGCTCGCCTGGCAGCGCCTCGGTATTCCGGGCGACGCGGTCCTCGCCGCCGCGCGCGACAGCGCGGTGGCCTCGGCCACGCTGGGCTTTCCCGTGCGCTCGTTCGAAGGGTTTCTCCGGCCCGAGACCTACACCGTTCCGCTCTCGCTCAGCGCCCCCGAGCTGGTGCGGCTCATGGCCGAGGGGTTCAAGGCCGACTGGAAGCCGGAGTGGAATGCGCGGCTCGACACCCTCCACATGACCCAGCTCCAGCTGGTGACGCTGGCGTCGATCGTGGAGGGTGAAGCGCGGGCCGACGAAGAGCGGGAGACCATCGCGGGGGTGTATAGCAATCGGCTGCGCATCGGCATGGCGCTGCAGGCCGACCCGACCATCCAGTACGCCATCGCGCTCAAGACCGGGCAGCGAAAGCCACGGCTGTACGTCAAGGACTACCAGTTCCCGTCGCCGTACAACACCTATCTCCACCCCGGCCTCCCGCCCGGACCGGTAAACTCGCCCAGCCGACGGAGCATCGAGGCGGCCCTCTACCCAGCCAAGGTTCCCTACCTCTACTTCGTCGCCGGCCCCGACGGCCGGCACGTGTTCTCCAAGACCTACGAGGAGCACCGACGGGCGATCGCACGCCTCCGGCGGTGACCCAGTCGACTCAGCCGGCGGCGCTGGCGTAGCGCCGGGTGGCCGCCTCGACGTCGTCGCTGCCGAGGATGCCCGCCGCCACGGCCACTCCGGCTCCGCCGGCCAGCCGGACCCGAGCCACGTCGTCCGGACCGACCCCGCCGATCGCGAGGCAGGGCCGTCCGCCCGACAACCCGACCAGGCGCCCGAACCCCTCGGGGCCGAGCGCGTCCCCGGCGTCGGCTTTCGTGGTGGTGACCCGCCACGGGCCGATCCCCCAGTAATCCGCTCCCCCGGCGGCGGTCGCCTCGTCGGCGGACCCGACCGAGGCGCCGATCACGAAGCCGGGCGGCGTGACCCGGCGCGCGAGGCTCACCGGGAGATCGTCCGGCCCGAGGTGGACGCCCGCGGCGCCGACCGCGAGCGCCACGTCGGGCCGATCGTTGATCAGCACGGGGATGGTGACCGCCGCCAGGAGACGGCGCCCGGCGGCCGCCAGCTCGCGCGGGGAGACCCGCTTGAGCCTGAGCTGGATGGCGCTGGCCCCCCCACGCTCGACGGCGCGGCCCAGCGACACGAGGTCGTGGCCTGTCACGAGCGCGTCGTCGGTCACCACCATGAGTCGGACCAGCGCCGCTACATTATCTACCATGACGCCATCCCCCCAGCGCCTGCAGGGCATTCGGGGCGCCACCACGGTCGACCACAACGACGCGGGCGAGATCCTGGCCGCCACCGACGAGCTGCTTCGTGCGCTGATCGAGGCCAACGAGCTGCAGCCCGACGACATCGTGAGCGGGTTGTTCACCGTCACCCGCGACCTCGATGCCGCCTTCCCCGCCCGGGCCGCCGAGGATTTCGGCTGGAACATCGTGGCGCTCCTGCACGCCACGGAGATTCCGGTGCCCGGCTCCCTCCCGCGCTGCATTCGCCTGCTGGTGCACGCGTACACCAACCGAAGCCGGGCGGAAATCAAGCACTGCTACCTGCGCGGAGCCACGGTCCTGCGCCCCGACCGGGCGTGAGCCCGGCGGCGGCCCGCGTCACCTCCCGCGGCGCGGAACGCTGGGTCCGAGGCCACCCCTGGATCTACCGCAGCGAGGTCACCTCGCATCCGGCGGATCCGGGCGTCGTGCCGGTGGAAGATCCCCGGGGACGCTTCATCGGGCAGGCGCTGCTCTCCCCCCGGTCCGAGATCCGGCTTCGCCTGCTGGAGCGGACCGACCGGGTCGTGAACGCCGAGTGGTGGCATGATCGGCTCGCCGCGGCCATCGCGCGGCGCGAGGGGATCGACGCGAGCGCCTGCCGCCTGGTGCACGGCGAAGGCGACGGACTCCCGTCACTGGTACTCGACCGGTACGAGCGATACCTGGTCGGCCAGCTGCTCTCCGCCGGCCTCGAGACCCAGCGCGCGCCGATCCTTTCGGCGCTGGGAGAGCTGCTGCGCCCGGCGGGAGTCCTCCTGCGCCACGATGTGGCGGTGCGCCGGCGTGAGGGGCTGAGCGACACGGTCGAGCTGGTCGCGGGCGACGTTCCGCGCGAGATCGAGGTCCGCGAGGGCGGGATCCGCTACCTGGCGGCGCCCTGGGATGGGCAGAAGACGGGCGCATTTCTGGATCAGCGTCCCCACCGGCTTCTCGCCGGAGACCTGACTCTGCCGGGGGGCCGGGCCCTCGACTGCTTCACCTACCATGGCTCCTTCGCCCTGCACCTCGCCGGGCGGGCCGAGCGGGTGCTGGCGCTGGACGTGAGCGCGGAGGCGCTCACCCGGGCCCGAGCCAACGCGGCCCTCAACGGCATCGACACCATCGAGTGGCGCGAGGCCGACGTCTTCGAGGCGCTGCGCGCCCTCGCCCGGGGCGCCGATCGCTTCGACACCATCGTGCTCGATCCGCCGGCCTTCGCCAAGTCGCGCGCCAGCGTGCCCGCCGCCCTGCGGGGCTATCGCGAGATCAACCTCCGGGCGATGCGCTGCCTCGCTCCTGGCGGCATCCTCCTCACCGCGAGCTGCTCCTTTCACATCCGCCTGCCGGAGTTTCTGGCCATGCTGACCGAGGCGGCCGGCGACAGCGGCCGCCGCATCCGCCTGCGACGGATTCTGGGCCAGGGCGAGGACCATCCCGAGGTGCTCACCATCCCCGAAACCGGCTACCTCAAGGGTGCGGTCCTGGAGGCGGAGTAATCGCATCTCCGTGCCCGTGTTGACACTCGGGGCACGATGTATGAATTTGCATCATCTTCTCATCCGTCAGCGACTAGCGTCGCTGCTAACGGCAACTCAGGCGACAACGTGAAGTGAACCTCGTCACCGGCCGCATCGTGGACGGCCTCTTGCCGAGAAATATCGCGTGCTGAGCGTCTCGCAGATCCGAGAGACTCAGCGGCGCCGTCGCTCGCCCTATTCCGACAAGCAGCACTATCAGGAATACATCCTCCAACGGATCGAAGACTACAAGAACTCGATCAGCCGGGACGAGTTGCTGCGTCTGGGGGACGAGGCCGCTTCCGAGCTGCACGCCACCATCGAAGGACAGTTCGTCCTCACCGAAGTCCTCATGCTCGAGTCGGTCGACCGTCTGATCAAGAAGCGACTCGCGCTCCGCTCCTATCGCCGCTGGCGCCAGCAGTTCATCAAGCTGCGGGAGGCGCAGCGCACACCGACCCACTGGGGCATGGAGCCGACCTGCGCCCTGGCCCGTCTGCTCCCCCGAATCGAGCCGGAAGACCAGGTCCTGGTGCTTGGGAGCGGCGCGGAGCCGGCCACCTACCTGCTGGCCGCGCACGACGCCGCGGTGACCTTCGTAGCCGGAGATCTCGGCTCGGTCGAGCGGGTCGAGTCCCGGATGATCGCGGAGGCACTCGCCAGCATCTTCGACGCCTTGGTGGCGCCGATCGGCGGAAGGCTCCCGGTCTGCCTCGACTTCGTGGAGCGGATCGATGTCATGGTGATCGATCCAGGCACGCTGGCCGAGCTTTCCCCGGTCGAGCGTTCGGATCTGCTGGCCGACCTGCAGCAGCGCAGCCGGCCAGGCGGCGTGCACGTCATCCTCGGCAGTTGTCCCTCACTGGCGCCCGACGCCCTCCGGTCCTTCTACGAAGGGTGGACCGAAGAGGAGCCTCGCCGCCGCCGCGTCCGCCGCTCCGAAGGCCTGGTGCTGGCCAAGCCCGCGTGTCCGCCGGACACTGGCGCCAATCCGATCGCCGCGTCCATCTGACACGAGCGGGTCGCCCTCCCAGTTCTGTAACTCAAAAAACCACAAGCCCTTGAAGTTTTGGATCGTCACGGCACGCGCGGTGCCAAGCCCCCACCCAGAGGGTCGTGGCCCCATAACATGTAGGGAGGGTAGCGTCGTGACCGGTTTCCCATCCGTTGCTCCGTCGGTCCCGCTCGGGATCGTCATCAAGAGCGGCGCCAGCTCGCCCAAGCCGGTCCGGTTCTGGGCGTATCTGTGGGCAGCGGACGAGGAGTCGTCCGACGACCACTGGCACCAGCGAGTACCCACCGAGCACGCGGCCTGACACGCGCGCGGCTCGCACGCGAGTCGTGGCGAAACGCCCCCGGACCCCGGTCCGGGGGTGTTTGTATTTTCCGGTCCCGCTTGCCGGTGCCATCTGCCGGGCCTAAGATGGGTTGACCCCCATACTCCAAGGCGACTCCCTCGCACGAAATGATCGTAGCTCGCCGCAGAATGGCGATGTCGGGACCCGCACGGCTCGGAACCCACGAGCACCGGTCCGCCGCGGCGGCCCCGTGACCGGAGACGAGGGCCATTCGGCGACAAGGGGCGAATCGACGTTCGGTTCGCCCCTCAAGGTGTCCGTATCCGTCCTGCTGCTCGTCGCGATCGCCGTGGCCGGCATGTGGTCGTTGCGCCGGAGCCGGACTGTCGTGCCGGAGCCGGCCCGCAGCCTCGTCCTCGACACCGAACCGGCGAAGGTCCAGGCCCAATCGGGCCGACGGGACTGGACTCTGTACGGGGGGGATTACGCCAACCGGCGGTGGTCGCAGCTGTCCACCATCAACCGGCACACCGTCTCACAGCTTGCCCGCCGCTTCGTCATCCCGACGGGCGCGGGCAAGAAGGGGAGCCTCCAGACCACGCCGCTCGTCGCCGACGGCGTCATGTACGTCACCTCACCCGTCGGTCACGTGGTCGCCTGGGACCTGCGGCGAGGACGTCAAGTCTGGCGCTTCCACCACCTGGCGGTGGGAGAGCTGCTCTGCTGCGGACCCTCCAATCGTGGCGTCGCGCTCGGCCACGGCCACGTCTATCTCGGCACCCTCGACGCGAAGCTCATCGCGCTCGACGCCGCGACCGGTGCGCCGGTCTGGACCACCACGGTGGACTCGGCCACCCTCGGCTACAGCCTGACCATGGCTCCGCTCGTGGTGGACAGCCTGGTGATCGTCGGTACCTCCGGCGCCGAGTTCGGCGTGCGCGGACACGTGAGCGCCTACCGGGGTCGGGACGGGACTCTGGTCTGGCGCCGGTACACCATTCCCTCGCCCGAGGAAGGCGGTTGGTGGGGTCGCTGGTCCGACACGACCTCCTGGGGAGTGCCGCTGGGCCGCGACCTCGCCCGTGAGCGAGCCGACTCGGCGCGCTACGCCGGGAGCTGGCGCACCGGAGGCGGATCGGTGTGGAGCACGCCGGCGTACGACCCGCGCTCGGGACGGCTCTATGTCGCGGTCGGCAACCCTGCGCCGTCGTTCGACCCGAGCGAACGCCCCGGCGACAACCTGTACACCGAGAGCCTGCTCGCGCTCCGTGCCGCCACCGGGGACATCGTCTGGGCCCACCAGTTCATTCCTCATGATTCGTGGGACATGGATCCGGCGAGTCCGCCGCTGCTGATTCCGCGGGGCGATGGGCTGGCCGTCGCGGAGGCGGGGAAGGTCGGCCAACTCTTCGTGCTGGACGCCGACAGCGGCCGGCTGCTGGCTCGCTCCGCCCCGCTGGTTCCCCAGACCAACCTCTTCGCTCCGCTGAGTGAGCGGAGAACCGTGATCGTGCCGGGGCCGAACGGAGGGGTGTCGTGGTCTCCCGCGGCCTGGTCGCCGGTCACGGGGCTGGTCTATGTGGTCGCGCTGCACCAGCCGATGTGGGTGCAGATCGAGCACCTGCCGCTCCAGCGCGGGCTCCCCTGGTACGGAGGCATTACCGGCTGGACGGAGCGCCGCGATGAGTTTGGGACCATCTCGGCGGTCGAGCCCGCCAGCGGACGGATCGTCTGGCAGGTGCGGACCACGCGGCCGATGGTCGGCGGCGTGCTGGCGACGGCGGGTGGGCTGATCTTCACCGGAGAGGGCGACGGCTGGTTCCGGGCCTACGATGCGGCGACCGGCGCCCGCGTGTGGCAGTTCCACTGTGAGGCCGGGGTCAACGCCCCGCCGATCGCCTTCGAAGTGGACGGCGAACAAATGATTGCCGTCGCGGTCGGCGGGAACACCCAGCAGGGTTACCGCCTCGGAAACCGGGTCATGGTCTTCGCACTGCCGCGGGGAGGCCGGTGAACAGCCGCCCCCGTCCTCGAAGCGTCGACCTTGCGCTCGTCGTCGGGCTCGCGGTGTGCGCGGCGGCGCTCGCCTGGTGGGGGTTCGGCGTCGCGGGGCCGGAGATGCGAGACCGTCGGTACATGGATCTCCTGTTCCAGAGCGACGCACCGCGGGTCTTCGAGAACCTCACCCAACGTGGCTCCAGCCACGCCCGATCCAACGTTCACCCGATTTATACCCTCCTGGCCTACGGTGGCGTCCGGGTTCTGCGGCTCGTGCTCCAGCTGGGGCCGGTCACCGGCGCTCAACTGTTCGGGGCCCTGGTGGCCGCTGGATGGGTCACCCTGCTGTACCTGCTGCTTCGCCTGACCGGTCTCCGCTCCGGCGACGCGGGAATTCTTGCCGCGCTCGGCCTGGGCAGCGGCGCGGCCGTCGTCTGGCTGAGCGTTCCCGAGACCTACGCGCTGGGCTCCATCAGCCTGATGCTGCCCCTGCTGGTGCTCGCCGCGGCTCGCCGACGGCCGATGCGGCGCTGGACCTGGCTCCTGGCCAGCGCGGCGAGCCTCGGAATCACGGTGACCAACTGGATGGCCGGCCTGGCCGCGGCTTGGCGGGGTCTCGGCTGGCGTCGCACGATCGGGGTATCGGTCGGGGCGCTGGCGATGGTGACGGTGCTCTGGGGCGTTCAGCGCCTCTACTTCCCGACCATCCAGTTCTTCGTGAGCGAGGAAGAAGGCACCTACCTCCGCGCGCCCACACCATCCAGGATAGCGAGCGTGGCGGCCGTGTTCGGCGTCAATGCCGTCGTGCTGCCCGCCCCCCGCCGAGCGGACGTCGATCCGTACTACGTGACGGTCCAGCGGTCGCGTCCCGGGGCGGGAAGCGCCTCCCGCATGATCGCGGTGGCGGCATGGCTCGTCCTCCTTGCCCTCGGCGCCCGTGAAGCGCTCCGCCGGTGGCGGGACGACCGGCTCGTCCAGGTCATCCTCCTGTGCCTCGCCGGTCAGTTCGCCCTCCATGTGTTGTACGGCGAAGAGACGATGCTGTACGCGCTGCATTGGGTCCCACTCCTCATCCTGGTGGCAGGGCTTGCGGCACGCGGTCCCTGGCGACCGGTGGCGCTCGGCGCGGCCCTCCTCGCGCTGGTGGCCGGAGCCGGCAGCAACCTGCGGCAGCTCCCGGCGTTGATCGATCAGCTCGGCAACGCCCGCCGGCAGGTTCGCCGCCAGATGCGCCTCCGGCCGGCGGATCCCTGGCCTCGAGGGACTGGTCACATCGTCCTGGCCCGCACCGGGAGCTCCGACACGCTCAAAGCCTTTGTCGAGCCTGGCGGGTCCCTGAGTCCGGCGGCGGGGAGCTTCGGCATCTCCATCTGGGTGAGGGACTCCGCCGGCGCGCTGCTGACCACCTCCGACGCGATCCCGCTCGACTCGATCCGGCAAAGCTTCGACTGGACCGGCGGAGCGGTGCCGCCACCTCTGGACATCGCCACGCGATGGTACTCCGCCCGCTGGACCCTCGAGGACGACGCCTGGCATCTGAAGCTCGTGCCCCGGGTCGGTGCGCACCTGGAACTGGTGCTCCGCGGGGTGGGGCCGGCAGGCGGACCCGTGACGGGGTTGGCGTGGGACGGCAGCAGGCTCACCGTCAATCGTCGCTGGACGGTGGCCCTGCGTCCGGCTCCGGGACGCGTCGTCCTTGGCGAGGAGCGGTCGCCCGGGTGGATCAACGCCGGGCCCGGACCCACGGTGGTGCGAGATCCCCTCGGCTGGGGGGTCGCCCGCTTCCCCATCGAAGCCGATCAACCGACCGAGCTCACCATTCCGCTCGCTCAGGACGGCGACACCGCGTCGCTCGGCTCAGCGCCCCGCCTGCGTCTCCCCGACCCCGACTTCGAGCCTGCGCTCCGCGCCCAGATCGCGCACCTGCTCATGGGCACCGTTGGCGACGAGACCCGCTCGGCGGACCCCCTGCATGTCCCGATTCCCTGGCTGCGGACCGGAGCCTACGTCGTCGTTGCCCTGGCGCGGGCCGGCCAGACCGCGCGGGCGCGCGCCCTGGCCGAGCTGATGATCCGGCAGGACTACTACGGTGGGTTCGGGGCCGAAGCGGACGCTCCCGGTCTCGGCATCTGGGCCCTGACCCAGGTGGCCGCGGAGAGCGGAAGCTCCGAGTACGACCGGCGCATCTGGCCGGCCATCCAGCGAAAGGCGGATGAGATCGTCGGCATGCTGCAGACCCGGGACACGATCCGGGTCCGGGTCTTCAACCCGATCGTCCCCCGGTACAGCGAGCGCCCCGACAATGACGTCGTCGCCGCGCCGCCGGTGGACGGACTGATCCGTGGGAGAATGGATCATGGCTGGCCGACGTACTACGTCAACGCGGTGAGTTACCTCGGTTTGTCTCAGGCGGCGACCCTGGCCGAGCGGCTCGGGCATGCAGACGAGGCGACCCGGTGGCGCAATCATGCTGCCCAGATCAGGGCGGCATGGGCTCAAACCTTCCAGGGCGCCGGAGACGAGAACGAGCGAACCTACATCACCGCACTGTGGCCGTCGGAAATCGCGGCGGGGCCCGACGTGAGAGCCGCCCTGCTCCGAGGGCTCGCGGCTCGGCGGAAAGAGCGGGACCCCGGCGGTGAGTTCCGCGAAACGCCTCTCTGGACCTATTTCGAGCTCGCGGAGGCCCACCAGTGGCTCGCCCTGGGACATCCCGACACGGCCTACTCCGTGCTGCGCTGGTTCTGGAAGCGGCAATCCTCTCCGGGTCTCTACACCTGGTGGGAGGACTCCACCGAGAACAACAGCTACCACCGCTGGGATAAGCTGCGCGGGTGGACCAACCCACCGGCGGTCACGCCGCACTACTGGACCACCGCGGAGGTCCTCCTGCTGCAGCTCGACATGCTCGCCATGCCGGCCATGGGCCGCCATGGGCCCGCGCTGGTGCTTGGCGCCGGGGTGCCGGCCTCCTGGCTGACGGACTCGCTCGGTGTTCAGGGCCTGCGCGTTGTCGGCCGTACGGTGGACTGGAGCTGGGACGGTCGCCGGGTCCGTGCGAGGGTGAACGGCGCCCCGATCGAGCTTCGGCTGGGGCCCGGTTTCCCGCCCGGCACGCCGTTGGATCTGGTGTCCGGTAGCCGCTGAGCCGGGTCGCCAGCACCCCTGTATATTCCGCCCGACTTCGAACCGGGACATTCATGCGCGCTCTGGTAAAGGATGGCCCTCGGCCCGGGATGGTCCTGCGAGACGTCCCGCGCCCGACCTGCGGGCCGAGCGACGTGCTGATTCGGGTGCACCACGCAGGGGTCTGCGGTACCGACCTCCACATCTGGGAATGGGACAGTTGGGCCAGCCAGCGGCTCAAGCCTCCGGTGGTCATCGGCCACGAATTCGCCGGAGAGATCGTCGAGCTGGGACGCGAGGCCGAGACGGCCGGGCTGCTGGCCGTGGGCGACCAGGTCACCGCCGAGGGTCACATCGTCTGCGGCCACTGTCTTCAGTGCCGGCTGGGCGCGGCGCACCTCTGCCAGCGTACCCAGATCATCGGGGTGGACCGCGACGGCGCCTTCGCCGACTTCATTTCCATGCCCGCGTCCAACGTCATGCGCCTGGACGGGATTCCGACCGAGGTCGGCGCCATCATGGACCCCATGGGCAACGCGGTACACACCGTCCTCGAAGCCCGGGTTCCCGGCAGCACGGTGCTGGTGCTTGGCTGCGGCCCGATCGGCTGCTTCGCGGTGGGGGTGGCCCGGGCGGCGGGGGCTTCGCTGGTGATCGCGAGCGACTTCAACCCGATGCGGCTGGAGCTGGCGCGCGCCATGGGTGCGCAGGCAACCCTGAACCCGGGCTCGGACGACGTGCTGGCCAGGGTGAAGGAGCTCACCGGGGGAGACGGGGTCGACCTGGTCTGCGAGATGAGCGGCCACCCCAGCGGCCATGCCCAGGCCTTCGCGGCGGCTCGGCTGGGCGGGCGGGTGAACCTGCTGGGTACCCCGAGCCGCACGACCGAGGTGGACTTCGCGCGAGACGTGATCTTCAAGGGCCTCACGCTCTACGGCGTGACCGGCCGCAAGATGTACGAGACCTGGCACCAGATGCGGCGATTCCTACGCGCCGGTCAGCTCGACCCCAGGCCGGTCATCACCCACCGCTTTCCCCTCGAGTGCATCGCCGACGCCATTCAGGTGATCAAGGACGGTCAGGCGGGCAAGGTGATCCTGGAGGTGGCGCGATGAGTCACGCACTGGAGCGGCGCCTGGAGGAGGCCCTCGAGGGCTTCGTCCGGGATGGGATCTACAAACGGCTCAATTACCTGGACAGCCCGCAAGCCGCGCGGGTCACCATGGAGGGCCGAGGCGAGGTCATCATCCTCTCCTCCAACAACTACCTCGGTCTGAGCAACCAGCCCGAGGTCGTGGCGGCCGGAAAGGCCGCGCTCGACCGATACGGGGCGGGGACTGCGTCGGTCCGATTCATCTGCGGCACCTTCACCGTTCACCGGGCCGTGGAGCACGCGTGCGCCCGGCTGGTCGGCACCCCCTCGTCGCTGAGCTTCGTCAGCTGCTGGAACGCCAACGAGGCGTTCCCAGCCACCCTGCTCACCGAAGACGACGTGATCATCAGCGACCAGCTGAACCACGCGTCGATCATCGACGGGATCCGCCTGGCCAAGTCGATCACTCGCTGCCGGAGCGGGGTGTATCGCCATGGCGACCTCGCCGACCTCGAGGCCAAGCTCCAGGCCGAGCGGGGGGACCGGGTGCGCATGGTGGTCACCGACGGCGTGTTCTCGATGGAAGGCTCAATCGCGCCGCTGCCGGACCTGGTCGAGCTCTGCCGGCGGCACGAGGCGGTGCTGGTGGTTGACGACTCCCACGCGACCGGCGTGCTGGGCGCGCGGGGCCGGGGCACGGCGGAGCACTTCGACATGGTCGGCGAGGTGGACATCATCACTTCCACCCTAGGCAAGGCACTCGGTGGCGCCGCCGGCGGCTTCGTGGCCGGGCCCGCCTCGGTGTGCGATTTCCTCACTCAGCGCGCGCGGCCCCAGCTCGTCTCCAACGCCCTGCCGCCGACCGTGGCCGCGAGCTCGCT
Organism: Gemmatimonadales bacterium; assembly: GCA_035688895.1. Lineage (GTDB taxonomy): Bacteria > Gemmatimonadota > Gemmatimonadetes > Gemmatimonadales > GWC2-71-9 > CAVVWJ01. The sequence goes on along the minus strand of DASSML010000173.1, from coordinate 2,506 downwards.
GGCGGCGATCGAATATCTCGAGGCCCACCCCGAGCGGGTGACCACACTTCGGGAGAACGCCCGGTACTTCCGCGAGCGCCTCATCGAGCTCGGCTTCAAGCCACTCGCGGGCGAGACCCCCATCATCCCCGTCATCCTGGGTGAGACTGCGGACGCCATCCGGATGAGCGACCTGTTGCTGGGCGAAGGGGTCTTCGTCACCGGGTTCGGCTATCCGGTCGTGCCCCAGGGCGAGGCCCGAGTCCGCTGCCAGATCTCCGCCGCCCATACCCGGGAGGACCTGGACCAGGCCCTGGCCGCCTTCCAGCGGGTGGGCCGGACCCTCAAGCTCATCTAATTGCCGTTGGCCCCCCTCTTGCACCCCTGCCCCCATCGTCGGGCGGGGAAGGCTCGGGGCAGCTACCCGTAAGTCTTTGTACCACAGGGGCATTGCTGCACGGTCGTTCCCCCTCCCCTCCCGCGTTTTCCAGCAAGTTTCCCGCATTTTGACGTACCGCTCGTCGGGGACGCGGTAGGCGCCAGGGCCCGCCTGGTGCGGACATTCCTACGGAGGCAGGGAGTGATGCGCATGGTCATCCGAAGCATTCCGGTTCTGGCACTGGCTCTCGGCCTGAGTGTCACGCAGGCGGCGGCCCAGCAGCCGGGCAACGGCGACTTCCAGTGGTACATCGGCCCTCAGGCCGGCGTCATGATGTTCAAGACGCCGACGCAGGGCAGCGAGGCCATTCCGGCGTTCGGCGGCCAGACGCTGATCGTCGCCCGGCGGACCGGCCTGATGATCTCCGTCGAAGAGGCCGTCGGGTCCGACGAGACCAGCGCGTATTCCGATCTCAACGGGACCCAGACGGTCACCTTCAACGACATCCGCAAGTACTCCGCGATGCTGATGGCCTTCCCCATCAAGTCGGCCGCGCAGCCGTACCTGGGCGTAGGCTGGGGCATCATCCACGTGGTGAATCCGCAGACCACCAGCGGCTTCCACGACGACGCCGTTCAGCTCGGCAGCAGCGGCTTCGGCAGCGTCGTCGGCGGCGTGCAGTTCCAGGTCGGCCGCTTCATGGCCTTCGGTCAGTACCAGATCACCACCGGCGCGACCAACGACACTGTCGAGGACGCCACCGGGGCCCCGGTCGCCTTCGGCCGCTTGATTGAGGGTCCGACCCACACGTTCTCCGGCGGCCTCCGGTTCGGCCTTGGCAGCTCGAAGGAAAAGCCCCAGACCGGGGGCTACTGAGCGCAGCCGGCGGGTATGGTACCTGAACGGGCAGCGGAGCGATCCGCTGCCCGTTCGCTTTGTAGGGGGGTCAATCCCGGGACGAGCGGGAGGTCCAGAGCGAGCCGCGGACCACGAATCGGAGCGGCCAGTCGGCGGCCTTGGTGATTCCGATCCGCGGGGAGGCGACGACGTCCGGCGGGCTCTCCACGCCACGGACCGTCACCTCCGAGCGGCGCATCATTCGCCCATCCAGTCGCCGGGTGATGCCGAGCGCCTGGCAAAGCCGGCCGGGGCCGGAGCAGAGCAGCCGGTCGGCTACCCCCGCTCGCCGGCGGCGCATGGTCACGATGCCCTCGGTCGGCTCGAGGGCCCGAAGGAGCACGGCGCTCGCGTGTCCGGTCGGACCGCACACCAGATTGGCGCACCAGTGCATGCCGTACGACAGGTAGACGTACCAGCTGCCTGGCGGGCCGTAGAGGGCTTCGTTCTGCGCGTGCCGGCGGTCGCGGTACCCGTGGGAGGCCGGATCGTCCCGGCCCAGGTAAGCCTCGGTCTCGACGATGCGGCCGCTGGTTGGACTCCCCGCGACCGTGGAGACGATCAGGGTCCCGAGCAGCTCGCGGGCCACGAGATCGGCGGGACGCTCGAAAAAGGAGACGGGCAGCGGGGCTGCCCGTCGAGTGACCGTCACTCCGCTTTCTTCTTGGCTCGCGCTCTAGGGCGCTTGGCAGGGGCTGCCTCGGCTCCATCTGGCGCGGCGCCGGCGGCCGCGGCGGCCGCCGCCTTCTTGCGCGGCGCGCGCCGGGTCCGGGGCTTCTTGGCGGGAGCCGCCTCGACCTCTTCGGCCAAGGTCGGCTCCGGCGCCTGCGGCTCCTCGGGCGGAACCTCCATCTGCACCACACCGATCAAGGGGACCTCTCCCGGGCGGGACGACCCGCGCGAGCCGCGGCGGAACCGCACGCCGAAGCGGCCTCCGTTGTCGCGGCCGCCGCCGCCCGCGGCCCCCGCCGGCTCGGCCGGCGTCTCGGCTTCCGCAGGTGCGGCGGGCGCCTCGCTTCGGGGCGCTGCTGGCGCGCTGGGCGCCACCAGGGCCGCTGTCCGGTGCGGTGAGATCTCGTAGTCGTCCTCACCCACCTTTCGCACATCGGCGATCTCCGCGTCGTTGGCCTGTCGCAGGAGCCGGTGAAAGCGGGTCGGATCGAGCAGGCTGTCGTCCCGGCCGTGCAGGGCCGCCATCCGGAGGCGGAGCGCCTCCTGGTTGACCGGCCCACGGAGCTCCAGTAGCGCCTG
>DASSML010000172.1:0-6599 GCA_035688895.1 Gemmatimonadales bacterium | reverse complement strand
CCGGTGGTGCGGATCTCCAGCCGCTCGCTGGCTCGCCCGGTGGCGGTGAGCCTCGCGCGCACCTGCTCGGTCTGCCAGAGGGCGAGGGCGCTTCCCCGGGTGCCGACCCGGAGCGGCGCCGGGGTCATGAGGCGACCTGCGCCGCCACCCGATCCGCCGTCTCCCCCGCGGCCCCGATCACGTCGCCCAGCGCCACTCCGTCGCGGAACGACCCGGCCAGTCCCAGGCCCGGGTTCCGGCGCTCCGCCTCGTCCATGATCTCCTTGAACCGGCCATGGCTCAGGCTGTACTGGGGAATCGCCTTGGACCAGAGCTGATGGGCCCGAAAGGTGGGCTCCCCCCGCACGCCGAGGAGGGTGCGGAAGTCGTCCTGGACCCGGGCGGTGAGCGTGCTCGGGTCCGCATCGGCCAGGTCGGGATTCCGGGTGCCCCCGACGTACGCGGTGAGCAGCACATGATCGGCCGGCGCTCGACCGGGAAACAGGGTGGAGGCGAACATGGCCCCCAGCACGTGCCGGCGCTCGACCTCGGGGACCAGGAACCCGGCGCCGTCGAGTGGATGGGTCACGTCCACCCGGCGAAAGCCCAGCGACACGACCGCCACCGGCGGATGGGCGATGCTGGCGAGCGTCTTGAGCCGATCGCCGCCCTCGAGGGCGAACTCGATCTCGTCGGCCCGATGCGCCGGCGCGGCGTAGATGACGCCATCGTACAGCTCGGCCGCCTGGTAGGCGGCGCCTACGGTCCACCCCTTGGGGCCGCGCCGGATCTGGGTGACCGGCGCCTTGAGCCGGATCTCGGAGTGGAGACCGCGTGACAAGGTGTCGGGCAGCTCCTGCAGGCCGCCCGCGAAGGAGATCTGGTCCGGCGCGACCGGCGGCGCACCCGACTTCCGAGCCCGGGCCAGCTGCCCGAACGCCTTCATCACCGAGCCGTGGCTGCGCTCCAGGCTGTGCAGCCGGGGAAAGGCGTGCCGCAGCGAGAGCTGCTCCGGATCGCCGGCGAAGGTACCCGCGACGAACGGGTTGGCGACGTAGTCCACCACTTCCTGATTGAATCGGCGGCGGAAGAAGCCGGCGACGCTTTCCTCCACCGGCGAGTCGCCCGGCTCCTCCAGCGGCTCCCCGAACACGGCCAGCTTGGCCCCGTTGGAGAGAAGCCGCGTCGTCAGCAGCTCCGACGGGGAGCTGGGCAGTGCCACGAGTCGCCCCTTGCGGACGATGTAGCGCCGCCGCGCCGCCGGCGCCGCGGTGACCTTGCTGCCATCCAACCCCAGGTCGGCAATGAGCTCGGCGACCGCGGCGCTTGGCGCGGCGAGTGCGGCCGGTCCCAGCTCCGCCAGGTAGTCGTCTCGGCGCTCGCTGCGGATGGTGCCGCCGATTCGGTCCGAGGCTTCGTAGACCACCACCCGGATCCCGCGGCGCTTGAGGTGGTGGGCCGCGACCAGCCCGGCCACCCCTGCCCCGACGACGGCTACCGCCGCCATAGGCCGGCGAGCGCCGCATCCACGGCGGCGAGCTCCCGATCGCCGTGCTCCGTCGATGTGAACGCCGCCTCGAAGGGCGAAGGGGGAAAGTAGACCCCGCCCTCGAGCATGGCGTGGAAGAAGCGGGTGTAACCGGCGCGATCGCAGCGTCGGGCGTCGGCGTAGTTGCGGACCGGGCCAGTGGTGAAGAACGGGGTGAGCATCGTGCCGACCCGCTGCACCGTCACCGGTACGCCCGCCTCTCCGGCCCGGCTCGTGAGCACCTCGGCCAGCCGGCCGGCCCACCGCTCGGCGCGCTCCCAGGTGCCCGGATGGGCGAGCTGGTCGAGCGTCGCCAAGCCCGCGGCCATCGCCAGCGGGTTGCCGGAGAGCGTCCCGGCCTGGTACACCGGACCGGCGGGAGCGATCTGCTCCATCAGATCGCGCCGCCCGCCGTAGGCCGCGGCCGGCAACCCGCCCCCGACGACCTTGCCGAGGCAGGTCAGGTCGGGCTCGATCCCGTACAGCACCTGCGCCCCGCGCAGATGGACCCGCCAGCCGGTCATCACCTCGTCGAAGATGAGCAGCGTGCCGAACCGGCGGGTGAGCGCGCGCAGGCCGTGGAGGAACTCCTGAGCTGGCGGCACCACCCCCATGTTGCCGGCGACCGGCTCCACCAGGACAGCCGCGATCTCCTCACCCCGAGCCGCGAAGAGCGCCTCGACCGCCGCAAGGTCGTTGTAGGGCACCACCAGCGTATCGGCCACCGTGCTCGGGGTGACCCCCGGCGAGTCGGGAAGCCCCAGGGTAGCCACCCCGGAGCCGGCCGCCGCGAGCAGGGCATCCGAGTGGCCGTGGTAGCAGCCTTCGAACTTGATCAGCCCGCGGCGGCCGGTGGCGGCACGAGCCAGGCGGACCGCGCTCATGGTCGCCTCGGTGCCTGAGCTGACGAACCGCACCATCTCGACCGATGGGAAGGTCGCGATCACCCGCTCGGCCAGCCGCACCTCGAGCTCGGTGGGAGCCCCGAACGTGGTGCCCCGCGCCGCGGCCTCGCCGATGGCCGCCAACACCGCGGGGTGGGCATGGCCCAGGATGAGGGGACCCCAGGATAGGACCAGATCGACGTAGCGGTTCCCGTCCACGTCCTCCAGCCAGGCTCCCTCCCCCCGCGCCATGAAGCGCGGAGTTCCGCCCACGCCTCGAAACGCCCGCACCGGACTGTTCACCCCGCCGGGGAGGAGCTTCACCGCCTCGGCGAACAGCCGCTCCGAGGCTCCGGTCCTGAGCGCCGACGCGGTCCCCGTCACCGCCCTGCCTCTTCCGCCAGCCACCGCGCCGCCTCCTGAGCATGGTACGTGATGATCACATCGGCCCCCGCGCGCCGCATGCCGGTCAGTGCCTCCAGCACCACGCGTCGCTCGTCGATCCATCCCTGCCTCGCGGCCGCCTTCACCAGGGAGTACTCGCCGCTCACGTTGTACGCCGCCAGCGGGAGGTCGGTTCGCTCCCGCACCGCGCGCACGACGTCGAGGTAGGCCAGGGCGGGCTTCACCATCAGGATGTCGGCGCCCTCCGCCTCGTCCAGGGCTGCCTCCAGCAGCCCCTCGCGCACGTTGGCCGGATCCATCTGGTACTGCCGCCGGTCGCCGAAGGCCGGGGCGCTGTCGGCGGCCTCACGGAAAGGGCCGTAGAATGCGCTGGCATACTTGACCGCGTAGCTGAGTATGGCTCGGTCGGTGTGCCCCGCCTCGTCCAGGGAGGCCCGAATGGCGGCCACCATCCCGTCCATCATCCCGCTGGGCGCCACGATGTCGGCGCCGGCCTCGGCGTGGCTCACCACCACCCGACCGAGGATGTCGAGGGTGGCGTCGTTATCCACGGCACCGTCGCGCAGGACGCCGCAGTGCCCATGGCTGGTGTACTCGCAGCAGCAGACGTCCGTGATCAGCAGCAGATCGGGGTAGCGCCGCCGCAGATGGCGGAGCGCCCGCTGGACGATGCCGTCCTCCGCGAAGTTCTCCGAGCCGACCTCGTCCTTTGCCGCCGGCAGGCCGAAGAGCAGCACGGCTGGAATGCCCAGCGCCTGGACCCGATCCACCTCGCGCTCCAGCGCAGCGTCCACCGATCGATGGTACACCCCGGGCATCGAGCCGATCTCGCGTTCGATGTTGGAACCGTGTACCACGAAGAGCGGTTGAATGAGATCGGAAGCGCGGAGCTCGTGCTCGCGCACCAGCCGGCGCAGGGTCTCGGTTCGGCGGCGGCGGCGGGGTCGGTGGCGGATGGAGGGGGGCACGAGGGGAAGACTAGAGAGCGCGGGCACCCGCCGCAACGGCACCGGGGCAGCTACGGCACGGCGGTTGCGGCCCCTTGCCGGCAGGACATCGTGGCCGCCCGGCCTCGCACCCTCCGCAGCATTGAAGCAGGGGCACGGCGGCGCCCGACAGGGTACAGCGTCACACTGAGATGTTCTGCCTACCGAAAGGCTTAACGACCCCCCACCGCGCCATTTTGGGTGCCCGGGGTCACGGTACGTACAACAGTGCGTATCACCGCCCGGTGCTTCGGGGCCGTCGCATCTTACGGACAACCGGGCGTTCCGCAGCGCACAGGAGCGGGCGCGTTCCGCCCGTCTGTGCGATGGAGCAGGCCATGCAGCGTTTCCTTTTCACCTCAACCACGCTTCTGGGCGGCTTGAGCCTGGCCGCAACCGCCTGCGGTGGCCCGCGGCTCGCCCGACGCGATCCGGTGCCGCTGGTGCCCTCGGTGGCCATCGTCGGCGCCACCCTGTGGGACGGGACCGGCCGCGGCCAGGTCGCCAACGCGGTCACCGTGGTTCGCGGCGACCGGGTAGTCTGCGCCGGCTCGGCCGGCGAATGCCCCGTGCCCGCCAATGCCCGTGTCATCGACGCCAAGGGCCAATACCTCATTCCCGGCCTGATCGACTCCCACGTCCACCTGCTGTTCATGGTGGACGGCAGCACGGCGGAAGACCTGGGGCCCGATCTGCGCGACCTGCTGGCCCAAGGCGTCACCACCGTGCGCGACATGGGCACGAACGTCGGCATTCTGCTGCCTCGGGCGCGTGCGCTCCAGGCCGCGCCCCGCGTCGTGGCCATGCAGCTGGTGGCCGGCCGCAGGTTCTTCTTCAACGGCTTCCAGCCTGTCGCCACCGCTCGCGGTACGATCCTCCGGCAACCCCCGGCGATGGCCATGCAGCAGCTGGGGTGGAACCCCATCATGTTCACCCCGGCCGACGACCCGGAGCAGGTCGTGGCCGAGGCCCGCGAGGCCGGGGCCATGGGGCTCAAGCTCTACGCCCAGCTCGATTCGATGTCGGTGCGGCGTCTGACCGAGGCGGCCCACCGGGCCGGTATGCCGGTCTGGGGCCATGCCTGGGTCCAGCCCGCCAGCGTGCGGGAACAGGCTAGCGCCGGGATGGACGGGGTGGTCCACGCCGCCGGTCTCGCGGGGGAGCTGTTCAGCGTCGAGGATCGGGACACCCTGGTCCGCGATGGCGACCTCCAGGTCGCCACGGCCCGCCAGGCCACGCCGGAGGCGGCGCACGATCCACGGGTGCTGGCGGCGCTCGACACGATGGTGGCGCATGGAACGATGTTCGAGCCCACGCTGGACGCGGTACGGAAGAGCGTGGCCTCCTATAACTCGAGGATGCGGCACATTCCGTCGGTACAGGAAGACTATGCCCGGGCGGCCGCCGGGTTCGGCGTCGAGGTGACCCGCGAGGCTGTCCGTCGCGGCGTCAGGATCAGCGCCGGCAGCGATCACGTGGCGTACGGTCCGGTAGCGGACCGCGCCTCGCTCTTCGGCGAGATGAAGCTCCTGGTGGATTCGATCGCCCTCACGCCGACCGCGGCGCTGCTGGCGGCCACACGAGATGCCGCGCGCGCCATCGGGGGCGACCTGGGCCGTCAGATCGGGACCATCGAGGTCGGACACTACGCCGATCTCGTGCTCCTGACCCAGAACCCGCTGGAGAGCATCGACAACCTGGATTCGGTAGAGCTGGTGATGGTGGGCGGGAAGGTCTGGCGGCCTGGCCAGCTCCGCTCCGGCATCGCGATGCGCTAGGGCCCGGTCGCGATCGGCAGGTCCTCGCGCTCGGCCCACTCGGTCCACGATCCGACGTACACCCTCACCCTGGGATACCCCAACAGGTATCTCAGGGTGAAGTGCACATGGCTCGCCTCGGTGGCGCTGTTGCAGTAGGCGATGATGTCTCGGTCCGGCGTGATCCCCTGGGCCGCGTAGTCCCGCCGCAGCTGGTCCGAATCCTTCCAGACGAAGCCGAACCCTTCCCTCGTCAGGTCGCTCTGCCAGTAGTGATTGACCGCGCCGGGAATGTGTCCGCGGCGCATCTGTGACCCCGCCTCGCCGGCGTATTGGTCGGGCGGGCGGGCATCGACCAGCAGCACGGCCTTCGCCGAAAGCGCGGCCTGCACGTCGGCCAGGTCGGCGGCCTCAGGGTGGAAAGGACCGTCGGGGAAGTGCGACTCGGGGATGCGCGGGTACTTCCGGGCGATGGGCCGTTGCTCCAGTTGCCACTTGAAGTAGCCGCCGTCCAGGACGTACACCGCGGGATGACCGAAGCCGGCCAGCAGCCACGCCAGAAAGGTCGCGTCGATGTTGTGGGTCTCGCCGGCGCTGTAGATCACCACCGGCTGGTCCATGCGCACGCCCAGCCGGGAGAACAGCGCCGCGTAGGCCGCGGGTTCGAGCAGCTGGGTCGGCATCCCGCCTCGGCTCGCTCGGACGGTCTCGGTGTTGAGATACTCCGCGCCCGGCAGGTGCCCGGACAGGTAGGTGAAGACGTCGGTCCGGACGTCGAGCAGCAGAACGGGCCCCTTCTGCTGCCAGGCGGCAAGGGTGTCGGTCGACACGATGCGGGGGAGCCGCGCCGCCGCGGGCGAGGCCGGCGCGGCCGGCCGAGATCCACCGGCGCAGGCCGCCAGGAGTACGGCCAGGCCCAGCATCGGCGCCCGCTTCACGGGCTGTCCAATCCCATGTACCGGTGCTCCTCCTCCACGTATACCCGAACCGCGTTCCGCCGCTTGCGCGACGCGAGCGACACCGGACGGTTCTCGTCCGCCGGCGGCAGCGTCGCCAGGGC
>DASSML010000171.1:0-6817 GCA_035688895.1 Gemmatimonadales bacterium | reverse complement strand
TGGTACTATTCGCCAGCCACAGGGTATCCACCGCGGGGGTTAGAAGTGCCCAGTCAGGAAGATCGTAGCGACTTCGTACCACCGGAGAGCACTGCCAACGCGGCGCTGGCGTCGCGGTTCAACCAGATGTTTCCGGTGCTCTCCCACGCCGAGATCGACCGGGTCCGTCGTTTCGGCGAGATCCGGCGGTTCCCGGCCGGCGACCTCCTCTTCCAGGCCGGCGAATCCGTTCCGGGGACGTACGTGATTGTCTCGGGCCGGGTCGGCATCGTGCCCCGCGACGTGCTGGGCAAGCCGGTGCCGGTGGCGGCCTTCGCGCAGCTGATCGGGGCTCCCATCGAGGAGATGTCGGAGGTCGTGCCCGGCGAGGTCGTGGGCGAGATCGCCCAGCTCTCCGGGAGACCGGAGCTCAGCGTGATCGACGCCCGCGCGATCGACGACGTGGAGGCGATCTTCGTCCCGCCCGAGGCGCTCCGGGCGCTGCTCGTCGCCGAGGCCGAGCTGGGCGAGCGCATCCTGCGCGCGCTCATGCTGCGCCGCGTGGCGCTGATCGAGATCGGGTTCGGCGGTCCGGTCATCGTCGGCCCACGCAAGTCCCCCGACGTGACCCGGCTTTCGGGCTTCCTGGAGCGCAACGGGGTTCCTTTCCGGGTTGTCGATCCCGACCAGGACCCCGACGGCTCGGCCCTGCTGGCGCGCTTCGCGCCGGCGCCGGTGAAGCTGCCGCTCGTGGTCCTGTCGGACCGCACCGTACTGGAGAATCCCACCAAGCACGACCTGGGACGCGCCGTGGGTCTGGTGGCAGCGAGCTTTCGCGAGGAGCCGTACGACGTGGCCATCGTCGGCGCGGGCCCGGCCGGTCTGGCGACCGCGGTCTACGGCGCGTCCGAGGGCCTCTCCGTCGTGGTGCTGGAGGCGGTCGCGTTCGGCGGCCAGGCCGGCGCCAGCGCGCGGATCGAGAACTACCTCGGCTTCCCGACCGGGGTGTCGGGTCAGGCGTTGATGGGACGCGCCTTCACTCAGGCGCAGAAATTCGGGGCCGAGTTCAGTCTGTCCACCGAGGTCCGGCGGGTGGACTGCACGTCGGAGCTCACGGGTGCCGATCCCGTGCACATCCTCGAGCTGGCCGACGGCCGGCGCATCCGGGCGCGCGCCATCGTCATCGCCACCGGCGCGCGCTATCGGCGCCCCGAGATCCCCGACCTCGCGCGGTTCGAAGGTCGCGGCGTCTCCTATTGGGCGTCGCCGGTGGAAGCCCGGCTGTGCCACAACGAGGATGTGGCCCTGGTGGGCGGAGGCAACTCGGCGGGTCAGGCCGCGGTCTACCTCGCGAGCCACGCCCGGCACGTGCGCCTGCTGGTCCGCCGCCCTGGCCTCGCGAGCACCATGTCGCGCTATCTCATCGACCGCATCGCCGCGTCACCCAACATCCAACTCATCTGCGACACCGAGATCGTGGAGCTCTTCGGCACGCCCGACCGCGGTCTCCACGGCGTGCGCTGGCGCAACCGGCGCACCGGCGTCGAGGAGCAGGTCCCGCTCGCGCACCTGTTTCTCTTCACCGGCGCCGATCCGACGACGAGCTGCCTCACCGGCTGCGGCGTCCCCCTCGATCAGAGCGGCTTTATCCGGACCGGCGCAGAGGTGGGCTCGACGGAGCGGGCGCCCCTGCCGCTGGAAACCGGCGTCGCGGGGATCTTCGCCGTCGGAGACGTCCGCTGCGGCAGCGTCAAACGAGTAGGGGCGGCCATCGGGGAGGGGGCGGCGGTCGTGGCGCAGCTGCACACCTTCTTCGCCCGGCGGGGCTCGACGCCCGCGGGCGCGGTCGTCAGCCCCGCGGCGGTATGACGCCGCGAGGGGCCTCGGGCAACTGGACCTCCACATAGCCGATCGAGGCCCGGCCGGTGACGCGCAGAACGACCGGCGCGTCACCGGTCGCGCCTTTGAGCGCGAAGTAGCCCAGGAACGCCCGGCCACTCGACTCGACCCGAACCCCGGCCGGGACGCGGATCTCCACATAGCCCGCGAAGGAGCGCACGTCGATCGTCGTGACGCCCGGCTCGAGCCGGGCCTCAGTGAGATCGAGCTCCACGTAGCCGAAGCGGGCGCGGACCCGGAGATCTCGGGGTACGACGCCCGTCAGCTTGCGCTCCTGGCCCGATAGGGTCGCGACCACATCGGACGCGCCGCCCGCGAGGTCGAGCGGTGGGAGGTCGGCGGTGATCGCCTCGAGCTCGCGTCGGGTGGTCGCCCCGTGTACGGCCTCGAGCCTGGCATCGAGCTGCGACTCGGTGAGGACGTCGGCCGCGAAATGGCGTGTCAGCGTGTCGATCACACGCTCGCGCTCGGCGGGCGGCAAGGGCTCGCTGAACCGCGATGGAAGGTCCGACATACCCTGCAATCTAGCGGGCTTCACGCCGGTAATCGGAAAGTCTTCGGTCCCGTGGTGGGTGCCGCCATTCTCGCCTACCGTTCCGCGCGGTAAGTTGATCGGGCACCCCCCAACTGGAGCCGCGCATGCGGCTGCGCACCTTCTACCTCTGCGCGATCCTCGCTCCTCTCGCCGCCTTCACTGCCGTCGCCGCGGTCGGAGGAGGCGACGGTTCCTCGACACTCGGACTCGGCCCGGGCGCGACCGTCCATTGGCTCTACCCCCGCTCGGCCATCCGCGAGCTGGTCGCCTATGCCGGGGTTGCCCTGTGGCTGTTGTGGACCCTCCAGTGCCGGGATCCCGCGGAGTTCCAACGAGCTATCTGGCGCGCCCCTGTCCTCCTCGTCGTCATCCACATCCTCTTCCCCCTGGCCGTGATCCTGGCGAACGGGGTGGTGCGGACGGTTGCCGCCGAGCAGGGCGGGCGCATTCTCCTTCGGCTCGTGGTGCGATTGCTCGTTGGCTTCGGCTATGTGGGGCTCATCGAGCGGGTGCGGCGACGCCTTCTCTTGGGAGGATCGCTCATACCAACGTCCAATGGACCCCCGCCGCCATCGACCCGAGATTCGGACGTGCACCCAGCGAGGACGACGGACACGAGGAGTCTGCCATGACGACGATTCCGCACCAGACTATCCACCCCCGGGTTCGCACCATAGACGGGTTGTCGATCCGCTTCGCCGAGAGCGAGCCGCGGGAGAATCACGCCCTGCTGCTGTGCCCCTGGCCCGAGAGCCTCTACGCCTATGAGGCCGCCTGGCACCGGCTGGCCAACCACGCCCACCTGGTGGCCATCGACCTGCCGGGATTCGGCCACTCCGAGCGGCGCGCGTCGCTCATGGCTCCGCGGGTGATGGGCGAGTTCATCGTCCGGGTGGCTGACGCCTTCGGGCTGCAGCAGCCGCACGTCGTCGGTCCGGACGTGGGCACCGCGGCGTCGCTCTTCGCCGCCGCAGATTTCCCCGGTCGGTTCCGCAGCCTGACCGTCGGCACCGGGGGCACCACCGTGCCGCTCGACCTCGGCAGTCCGCTCAAGGAATGGGTGGAGGCGCCCGATGTGGAACCCTGGCGCAAGCTCGACGGGAGGGACGTCGTCACCAACGCCCTGAGCACCCTGGAGCACTATCACCCGACCGATACCGCCCGGGAGGACTACCTCGCCGCCTACGCCGGTGAGCGCTTCGCCGAGTCCCTGGCCTATGTGCGCGCCTACCCGAAGGAGCTGCCGGTGCTCCGTGACCTGCTGCCCGGGATCCGGATTCCGGTCCTGATCATCACCGCCGCGCGCGACCTGGTGGTCCCGCCGTCGAACGCAGAGTTCCTCCATCAGCGGCTGCCACACAGCCGCCTCGAGGCGATCGAGGGCGGACACTTCATCTGGGAAGATTCCCACGACCGGTACGCCGCGTTGCTCACGGGCTGGTGGGACGGCGGCTACAAGAGTTTCACGACGCGGTGAGCGACCCATGACCCCGACCACCCAAACCGCACCTGCCCCCGGGACGAGCAACGTCACCACTCCCACCCAGTTCGTCACGACCGCCAACGAGACCTACGCCTACCGCCGCTTCGGAGGCGGCGCGGGGCTGCCGCTCGTCTGCCTCCAGCACTTCACCGGCACGCTCGACAACTGGGACCCGGCAGTCACCGACCAGCTCGCCCGCGGCAGGGAAGTGATCCTCTTTGAGAGCGCGGGGTTGGGTCGCTCGACCGGCGAGGTACCCAGGACCGTCCAGGGGATGACCGCCCACTTCCTCGCCTTCGCCGACGCACTCGGCCTCCGCGAGGTGGACCTGCTCGGGTTCTCCCTCGGCGGGATGGTCGCCCAGCAGGCGGCCCTGGAGCACCCGTCGCTGATTCGCCGGATGCTCCTGGTCGGCACCGGGCCCGAGGGTGGCGAGGACATCATGCACGTGGAAAAGCCGGAGCTGGGCCGCATCTTCGCGGACGCCAGTCTCTCCGGCTACGAGCGGCTGGTGCGCCTCTTCTTCACGCCGACCGACGCCAGCCGGAAGGCCGGTCAGGAGTTCGTGACCCGCCTCGGTCTCCGCACGGCCGATCGCGAGCCCGTCTCGGGTCCGGCGGTGGCGCAAGCGCAAATCGCCGCCTTCCGCGCCTGGGAGCGGGTCGACGGCGAGCGCTTTGCCAAGCTGGGGCGTATCACACAGCCATGTCTGGTGATCAACGGGATGTTCGACCGGATGATTCCGGTGCGGAATTCGTATTTCCTGGCCGAACACCTGCCCGACGCCACTTTGCTGGTGTTCCCGGACGCGGGTCACGGGTCACTCTTCCAGTACCCCGATGCGTTCGTGACCCAGGCGAGGCTGTTCCTGGACTAGGGATGGTCTCCCCAGCGGGTCCTGATCCGGTACCGCGTGGGCGCCTCCGGCCTTCCGCCGCGAAACTCGAAGGCGCCCTCGGGCAGCCGCTGGGCCCGGAGATTCGAGGCGAGGCTCCCCGCTGGGAGCCACACCCCGGCGGGGGCGCCGGGATACTGCTCCGAAGCCTCTGGACGGAGGCGAGCCTCCCGGATCCCGCTCATGATCCGGCCTCGGTGCCTTCGGTCTGGACCGCCCGGACCCGCCGTCGCACGGTCCGCTTCCGGGCCACCTTGGCGGCCGTAGCCGCCACCGCAGTCACCGCGGCGGCGCCCGCCACCTCCCTCATCCCCAGCTTGGCGTTTTTCCAGGGGCGCGAGCCGGTGGCCCGTCGAGCCCACCGCCGGGCTTTCTTCGGCTTGAGATCAGGGTGCACGGCAAGGACTTGGGCGGCCGTCGTGGCCACCAGCCGCTTGAATTGGCCCTTCTTCATCGTGCCCGCGAGCGCCTTGAGCTCTGCGACCAGCGCGCTCGTCCGAAGCCGTGCCGCTGCATCCTCCCACGCCATGATCCCCTCCTCCTGAGCCAGCGTCAGACATAGTGTGGCGATCGCCAGGTGATCGGACCGCCACGATGGGCTAACAACAGTAACGGCGAGAGACCTCACCGGTACACATTCTTTACACAAGGCTGAGATTATGTCACGGCCGGACCCGGGTGCGCTAGCGAACCTTCCGGCCTGGATGGGTGTCCCCCCTGCGATACCATCGTCCAATGGACCGGGCCCCCCGGGTTGGCAACTATGTCCGTTCTGACTCGATCGTCCTGACAGCCGGTGCGGCTCGCTAACCTTGCCAGGAGATACCCGTATGACGAGGAACAGCATGGAGAGAATGGCTGCGGTGACCGCACTCCTGACCATCCTGGGTGGCGCTACCCTGTCCGCCCAGAACAAGTACGACCTGAAGGTGAAGGGCGGACTCGCGTTCTCCGAGTTCAAGGGCTACGAGAGCTGGCCGCTCGTCTCCGTCAGCGAGGACGGAGGGCTCTTCGCGGCGATCCTCGCTAACCCCGCGATGATCACCGCCTACCAGGCCGGCATGCCCGCCAACGGCAAGCCGTTCCCCGACGGCGTCAAGATGGCCAAGATCCATTGGACCCCGAAGAACCTGGAGACCTTCTCGGCCGCGAAGGTGCCGGGCACCTTGCACGACGTAGATTTCATGGTGAAGGACAGCAAGCGCTTCAAGGACAGCGGCGGGTGGGGCTGGGCCGCGTTCGAGTACGACACCGCGAGCCACGCCTATAGACCCGCCGACAACTCCGACAAGCCGCCCCAGGCCAACGACGCCAAGTGCGGCTTCGGGTGTCACACGATCGTGCAAAAGCGAGACTACGTGTTCACCGAGTATGGCGGCCGCTGAAAGCGCAACGAAAGGAAAGGATCATGCTCGAGGAAGCGGGAGAGATCAGGAACGTCGTGCTGGTGCACGGAGGGTTCGTCGATGCATCCGGGTGGCAGGGCGTCTATCAGTCGCTCCGCTCGCGTGGGTTCGCCGTGAGCGTCGTCCAGAACCCGACCACTTCTCTGGCCGACGACGTGGCCGTCGTCCGCCGGGCGCTCGCGAAGCTCGACGGCCCCGCGGTGCTGGTGGGGCACTCCTACGGCGGGGCCGTGATCACCGAGGCCGGCACCCACCCGGCGGTGGCGGCGCTGGTCTACGTCGCGGCCTTCGCGCCGGACGCGGGAGAGTCGGTCGCCACGCTCATCGCCGACCCGCCGCCCGGCGCGCCGGTGCCGCCGATTCTGCCGCCGGAGGACGGCTTCCTCCTGCTCGACCAGGAGAAGTTCCCCCAGTCCTTCGCCGCCGACGTCGAGCCGTCGCTGGCGCAGTTCATGGCCGCCACGCAGCTGCCCTGGGGCGTCGCCGCCCTGCAGGGCGCCATCACCCAGCCGGCCTGGAAGACCAAGCCGACCTGGTACCTGATCGCGACCCAGGATCGGATGATTCCGCCGCCCGCCCAGCGCGCGATGTCGGGCCGCGCCGGCGCCACGATCTCCGAG
>DASSML010000170.1:0-6343 GCA_035688895.1 Gemmatimonadales bacterium | reverse complement strand
GCTGCGGCGGCTGCCGGCCCATCTGGCGCAGGACGGCGTGACCGCGCTGGTCTTCAACTTCATCGACCAGCTCACCCATGGCCGGACGGAGAACTCCACCTTGTACGAAGTGGCCCGGGACACGTCCGCCCTTCGGAACCTCACCCGGACCTGGTTCGAGCGCTCCCCGCTGTGGGACGCGCTGCGCGAGGCCGAGCGACGCCGGGTGCCGGTGCTGCTGACCACCGACCACGGCTCGATCCACTGCCACTCGCCGGCCACAGTCTTCGCCAAGCGCGACACCACGGCCAACCTCCGCTACAAGTTCGGCGACGACCTGCGGGCTCAGGACCCCGACGCCGCCCTGGTGGTGGACGACCTGGCGAGCTTCGGACTGCCGGCCCGGGCCCCGGGTACCCGGCTGCTGCTGGCGACGGGGGACCGGTTCTTCGTGTATCCCACGAAGCTGCGGGAGTACCAGGCCCGGTATCGCGGGGCCTTTCTCCACGGCGGCGTCTCACCGGAGGAAGTGATCCTCCCGATCGCCCTGCTCACGCCGCGCGGCGCCTGACCGGTGCAGACCGAGCTTCGGCTCCTCCGGATGGTGCGCCCCTACTGGGGGCTCCTCGCCACCGGGCTGCTGACCACCACGGTGGCCTCCGTGCTCGACGGGTTCGTGCTGGTCATTCTGATTCCGCTCCTCAAGCACCTGTTCGGCACCGCCGGCGCCCTCCGGACCGGCTCGACTCAGCTGGAAGCCTGGGTGGACCGGCTGGTGGACCCGCTGGTGGCCGGCCTCTCGCCCGGCGCCGCCGCCGCTCGGCTGGTGGTGGTGCTGGCGCTGGGACTGCTGGTCAAGAACGTCCTGTCCTACGCCTCGACCCAGATCACGGTGCGGGCGCAGGAGAGCCTGGTCCGTGATCTCCGAGTCAAGCTGTTCAATCACCTGCTGACGCTCGATTTCGCGTTCTTTCAACGGACCCGCGCCGGCCAGCTGATCTCCGCCCTGATCACCGAGGTGGATCAGACCAAGACCGTGATCACGGCCTCGCTGGTCTCCCTCTTTCAGAACCTGGTGGTGGTGACGGTGACGCTTTGGGTGCTGAGCCAGATCTCCTTCCGGCTCACCCTCTTCACCCTCGCCTTCGTGCCGCTTCTGGTGCTGCTGCTCCAGCGGCTGATTCGCCGGCTCCGCCGGCACGCGCGGGCCCGGACCAGGGAGCGTGGGGAGATCACCGCGACCGTCACCGAGCGGATCTCCGCGATCCGGCTGATCCGCTCCTATGGCGAGGAGGCCCGCGAGGCGGCCGGATTCGAGCGTCAGGCGAGCGGCTACCGGCGCCAGGTGATCCGGACCCAGCGGTATAGCTCGCTCACCAGCCCGCTGACCGAGGTCTTCTCCGGGTTCCTGGTGATTCTCATCATGTGGGCCGCCACCAGGCCGGGGCTGTTGGGCCTCGACGCGCCGCTCGCGCCCGAGACGATCATCGTCTTCCTCATGGCCGCGCTCCGGCTCACCTCCCCGCTCAAGACCATCTCCGGCTATCCGGCCGTAACCGCGGTGGCGCTGGCCAGCGCGGAGCGGATCTTCCAGGTCCTGGACGAACCGGCCACGGAGGTGGACCGCCCCGGCGAAGGCGAGGCGAGGTTCGAGCGGGAGATCGTGTACGACCAGGTGTCTTTCCGCTACGGGAACGGCGACCCGGTGCTGAGCGACGTCTCCTTTACGATTCCACGAGGCCGGGTGGTCGCGCTGGTCGGGCCCAGCGGGGCGGGGAAGACGACGCTGGCGGATCTGCTGCCGCGGTTCTACGACCCGACCAAGGGCCGGATCCTGCTCGACGGTGTGCCGCTGGACCGGCTGACCCGGCGCTCCATTCGAGCACTCCTGGGTGTCGTGAGCCAGGACACCGTTCTGCTCAACGACACGGTCCACGTGAACATCGCGTACGGCTCGCCCAACGCGACCCGGGCCCAGGTCGAGGCGGCGGCCGAGGCGGCCAACGCGGCCGGCTTCATCCGCCAGCTGCCGGAGCGGTTCGACACGGTCATGGGCGAGCGCGGCACCCGGCTCTCGGGCGGACAGCGGCAGCGCATCGCGATCGCCCGCGCGCTGCTGCGCGATCCGCCGATCCTGATTCTCGACGAGGCGACCAGCGCGCTCGACACCGAGAGCGAGCGGCTGGTCCAGCAGGCGATCGACCGGCTGATGCAGGATCGGACCGTGCTGGTGATCGCCCACCGCCTCGCCACGGTGCGCGACGCGGACGAGATCGTGGTGCTCGACGCGGGCCGCGTGGTGCAGCGGGGGAGCCACGAGATGCTGTATCGTGCCGGCGGACTCTACCGCCGGCTGCACGATCTGCAGTTCAGGGACGACGAGAGTCTCGCCGACGATGGCGCGGCGCCACCCGCATTACTACCTTAGCGACGTTCGCTCTCGGAGGAACGCTTCGGCGGAGGAGTGTGGTGACGCAGGCAGTACACGGCGGCAATGGAACCGACCGGCTGGTGCCGGATCATCTCGAGCAGGCGCGCATCCTGCTCGTGGGCGCGTTCGACGACGCGCTGCACGCGCACGCGGCGCTGCGGCGTCGCGCGCTCGAGCGGCTGGGCTTTCGGGTCACGGCGTTCAACCTGGTGGGCGACGGCGGGCTGTTGAGCCGCATCCGCCGGATCGGGGTGCACGATCGCCTGGGCCGGGCCCTCAGTCACACAGCGCCGGCGATCGTCCTGGTGCTCGGCGGCAGCCAGCTGGGTCCCGCCACCGTGGCCGCCTACCGCCGGGAAAGCGGCGCCGTCTGGGTCAACTGGTTCTGCGACGAGCTGCGCGGCCGGTCGGCCGTCGGCGCGCTGGCGCCGGGCTACGACGTCGTCTTCGTCGGCGGCAGCGCGGTCGCCGAGGAGCTGGAGAGCGGCGGCGTGTCCGCGGCATACCTCCCGCCGGGGTGCGATCCCTCGGTGCACCGTCCGATGCGCTCCCGCGACCAGTTCCGCGCCAACGTGGTCTTCGTCGGCACGGCGAGCCCGCATCGCGAGCGCATGCTGTCCGAGCTGGTGGAGTTCGGCCTGGCGATCTGGGGACCGGGCTGGCGCAAGACCAAGCTGCGCGACTACTGCCGGGGCGAGCTACTGGACCACGAGGACTATGTCCGGGCCTACGCCGGGGCGTCGGTGGCGGTGAACATCCACTCCGAGGCGCCCGACGAGGGTCCCGATCCCGGCTGCAACCGCCGCCTCTTCGAGCTCGCCGCCATCGGGGTGCCCCAGGTGGTCGAGGACCGCCCTGACCTCCACCGGCACTTCCGGGAGGGCTCCGAGATCCTGGTGGCGCATACGCCGGCGCAGCTCAAGGGCCTCACCATGGAGGCGCTGCAGGATCGCGCCTGGGCGGAGGAGGTGGCGGCGGGCGCCCGTCAGCGGGCCCTCGGCGAGCATACCTACATGCACCGGATGCACGCGCTGCTGACCGCGGTTCCGGTCGCGGCCTGAGGCGGCGAGCTACCCCGCGCCTGCCGTCTTGTTCAGGGAGACGCCCTCGGGCAGAACGCCCGCCGCCAGGAACCCGCGGAACATCCTCAGGTATCCCTCGGTCATCACCCGGAAAGTAAAGAATCGCTCGATCCGTTCGCGGCAGGCGTCGGGGTCGATGCGGTCGAGCCGGGGGCGGAGCGCCACCAGGTCGTCCACGGTGTCGCCCAGCGCCCCGACCTCGGGGGAGATGATTTCGGGGAGCGAGCCCCGCCGGGTCCCCAGCACCGGAGTGCCGCTCACCAGCGCTTCCAGGATCGCGTTGCTGCACGGCTCGTCCCACTGCGCCGGCATCCAGAACACCCGCGCTCCCGCCAGCAGGGCCGCCTTCCGATCGCCGCCGACCTTGCCGATGTACCGGACCCAGCGGCTCAGGCTCGGCCGCCAGCCTCCGGCCACGAGAAGCCGACGTCGGGTTCGCTTCGCGCCCTCGACGGCCAGGCGATACCCCTTGGCCCGGTGGAGTCGTCCCAGAAACAGGTCGTAGTCGTCCTTCTCCCGGCGAAAGCGGAAGTCCCGCGGATCCAGCCCGTTGTAGACCCAGGCATGGCCGCCATGCCGACGGGCGTGATTCTCACTCACGTAGATGGTGTTGGGCGGCCCGGATTCGCCCGGCTTGCGGTTCCCCGCCAGGCGAGTGATCCACGGCACCTCCGGCGGCCGGCGAAGGTGCACGAAGGAAAGGAGCAGGTCGATCCCCTTCGGCAGATGCTGCCCGATGGCGAAGTCGGGCCGCCGGGCATCGACCGGATCCACCGGCACCAGCGTGGCCTCGGGCACGTCGGATCCCGGTGCCGCCAGCAGCGACACGTGGTGCCCCGCCTCGGCCAGCCCTCGCGCCAGGCAGACGACCATCCGCTGGGTGCCGCCGTAGTCCGGCACCGGGAGCCGGCCCCAGAAGAAGAGCGCGACGTGCATGGGGCAGCAATCTAGTGCGTTCAACTTGTCATCCCACGCCAGGCGACGGATCTTCCCGGCGTCATGTCCTCACCACCGATCATGCAGGTGCTCCACCAGGGCGGCGGCGCCGGCTCGGTCACGTCGACCCTGCACCTCAGCCTGGGTCTCGCACGGGCGGGCTGGGACGTGCGCTTCGTCTGTCCGCCCGATTCGGAGGTCGAGGCGCTGGCCCGGGAGCGCGGCCTGTCGGTCCGTCCGCTGGCCTTGCCGGCACACAGCCGCCGAGAGAACGCCGCGGCGCTCGCCCGGCTCATCGCCGCCGAGGGTGTGGGCCTGGTCAACTCGCAGAGTGCCCGGGACCGGACCGCGCTCACCTGGCTCGGGATGAGCGGGCGACTCACAGTGCCGTTCGTTGCCACCCGGCGGCAGATGCCCCGGACGATGTTCCTGGAGAACTGGATTGCCAGCCGGGTTGCCGCGCGCGTCATCGCCGTCAGTTCGGCGGTCGCCGAGGCGCTGGTCCGGCGGGGCACGCCGAGGTGGAAGCTGGCGGTCATTCCCAACGGGCTGGTGACGGAGCGGGTGGACCAGGTGCCGGCGTCGTCGGCGGTGGAGGAGTGGCGGGCTCGCATCGGGTGGGATCCGGAGCGACGGACCGTAGGCATCGTGAGCCGGCGGAAAGACCAGGCGATCGTGCTCTCGGCGTTGACGCACGTGCGGACCCCGGTCCGGCTGGTGCTGGCCGGGGCGGGGGAGGACGAAGCGCTCGCCGAGGCGGCGTCGCGGGTTCCGGCTCGTCATGCGGTCGTCATGCTCCCCTTCGTCGCCGATGTGCGTCCGCTCTACGAGCTGCTGGAGCTGGTGCTGCTTCCCAGCCGGATGGAGGGATTCTCCCAGGCGTTGCTCGAGGCGATGGCGCTGGGCAAGCCCGTGATCGGCTCGGCTGCCGCGGGCAACCTCGATCTGGTGACCGATGAGGTGGACGGGTTGCTCGTACCGCCGACCGATGGCGTGGCCTGGGCCGCGGCCATCGAGCGCGTGCTGGGCGACCCGGCCCTGGGCAGCCGGCTCGGCGCGGCCGGCCGCCGCACCGCGCGCGAGACCTACGCGCTCGAGCGCATGGTCGATCGGACCGCTGCACTCTATCGCGACCTGCTCCGTTGCCCCGCCCCCACCGCGCGGCCAGATTCCTCCCCGGTCTGACCGTCCCCGGGGAGCCCGACGTGGTGCAAGTGTCCGGTTTTACCATCGTGCGCAACGCGATCAAGCTCGACTTCCCACTGGAAGCGAGCATCCGGTCGATCCTGCCGGTGTGCGATGAGGTGGTGGTGAACGTCGGCCGGAGCGAGGACCAGACGCTCGACCTGGTCCGCTCCATCCAGGATCCGAAGCTCCGGATCCTGGAGACCGAATGGGACATGACGATCAAGAACAAGGTCCTGGGGGACGAGACGCTTCGGGCCATGCGGGCCTGCCGGTATCCCTGGGGGATCTACATCCAGGCCGACGAGGTCCTGCACGAGCGCGGGGCGGAGATCCTGGCCCGCGCCATCGCGCAGCACGACGGCGACGCTCGGGTCGAGGGCCTGCTGGTCCGGTACCTCCATTTCTATGGCGACATGGACACCATCGCCGTGAATCGTCGCTGGTACCGGCGCGAGGTACGCGCGGTGCGCCTCGACCCGGCCCTCGACATCCGACCCTACCAGGGCGCCCAGGGCTTCCGGGTCGGTCCCGAGAACCGGAAGATCCGGGCACGGCTCACCGACGCGGAGATGTTCCACTATGGCTGGGCTCGTCCCGCGCAGGCGCTGCGCGCCAAGCGGGAGGCCAGCGCGGTGATCTATCCCTGGTCCCGAGAGCGGGAGTCACGCCGGCCGCTGCTGCCCTGGTTCCCCGGGCTCACCCGATTCCAGGGAAGCCATCCAGCCCC
>DASSML010000169.1:0-38677 GCA_035688895.1 Gemmatimonadales bacterium | reverse complement strand
TAATCGAAGTCGTGCAACAGCCCGACGATTCCCCACGCGTCGGGATCCTCCCCGGCCTGTGCCGCCATGGCCCGCATGGCGAGCTCAACGGCGTACATGTGCTTCCGGAGCGCGTCGGACGCGGTGTACTGCTGCATGAGGGCGAGGGCGGCGGGACGGTCGAGGGCCATGGATCCGGGCAGCGTCGAAGGTGAAGGGGAAAGAGGAGCTAGTTCTCGACCTGGGCGGCGGTAAGGGGCACCCGGCTGCCGAGCTCGCCATCGAGCGAGATCTCGAAGGCGTAGAGGCCGGGGCGGGGCAGGGGGATGTCGAACACCAGCACGGCTCCCGCTTCGACATCGACCACGCCAGCGGGCGGCTCGCCGAACTGCACCGTCCCCTCGCCGCCCAGCAGCTCGGTGCCCGCCTCGTCCACGAACCGGATCCGGATGGTGTGGACGCCGATCTCGGTGCGCCGCCCCCGCACCCGAAGCACCAGGTGGGTGCGGGGGCAGACGGCCGGGAACTTGGTCAGCCAGACATGCTGGAAGATTCCCAGTACGCTCAGCTTGCCCTGCTGGTCGATCAGGGCGTAGTCGGAGACCAGTGCGAAGTCGAGATGCAGCTCAGGACACCCGGATGCTGTTGATCACATCATTCTGCCGGATGTCGTTGACCACGTTCATCCCTTCACGCACCTGACCGAACACCGTGTGCACCTTGTCGAGGTGCGCCTGGGGCGAGTGACAGATGAAGAACTGACTGCCGCCCGTGTCCTTGCCGGCGTGGGCCATGGACAGGGTCCCGGCCACGTGCCTGTGGGTGTTGAGGTGCGTCTCGCACTTGATCTTGTACCCGGGGCCGCCGGTGCCGACACGGGAGTTGCCCGGCTCCTTCGATAGGGGATCGCCACCCTGGATCATGAAGTTCGCGATGACCCGGTGGAAGCGGGTGCCATCGTAGAACGAGCTGTTGGCGAGCTTCTCGAAGTTGGCGACGGTGTTGGGCGTCTCGTTGTCGAACAGCTCGGCGACGATGGTGCCCTTGCTGGTTTCGATAGTGGCGGTCTTGGTCACGCAAATCCTCTCGGGTCGGTTGGTCGTCGGCCTAATCTAATCCCTCGGCGGCACCAGCGACGCGAGCGTCTCGCGCCAGGCATCGATCGACTCGGCCGGAAGGCTGCAGGCCATCCCGCGGCAGGCGTAGCCGCGCGGCTCGGAGCCGGTCCGAAGCATCGCGCGGAGGGGAGGGGGCAGGGGCGTTCCGGTGGGCTCGGGGAGCAGGCGCCGGACCACCCGGCGCGGCGCGAAGCCGGCGAGGGCGGCCCGGTGGAAGGCCTCCGCCGTGGGATCGCCGGCGGGACCGGTCACCACCAGGTGAGTGGGCGGGTTGAGCTGCCAATCGAGCGCCAGCAGGTAGGCCGCGCCATGGAGGCCCAGTGTCGCGGCGCCGCCTGCGAAGGCCGCCACCAGCTCCTCCCGGCGATCGGCCCAGCGCACGTCTTCGGTGAAGGCATGCAGCCGGGCGCAGACGACGCCGGCCACTCCATTCGGGCTCGGAGTGGGGGTGTCCTGGATCGGCTTGAGCCGGGTGGGGAGGAGGCCTTCGCCCTGTCGGCTCGGCACCGTGTCGAACAGCCCTCCGCGAGCTTCATCGCGGTACTCACGCCAGACCCGCTCCATCAGCGCTTCGGCCCAGCGCAGCCAGCCGGCGTCCGCGGTGACCTCGTAGGCGTCGAGGGCCGCGGCCGCGGCGTGCACCTGGTCCTCGAGGAGGCCGGTGACGCCGCCCGGGGTGTGGCGGAGCGCGTCGGGCTCGTCCGCCTCGCGGCGCAGACGCTCGAGGGTCCGCAGGGCGTGCTCGCGGGCCCATTCGTCGCCCAGGACCTCGCCGGCCCGGAGCAGCGCGGAGGCCATCATCGCGTTCCAGTTGGCGTACCGGGTCCGGTCAACGAAAGGCGCGGTCCGCCGCGCTCGCGCGGCCAGGAGCTTGGCGCGGCCGGAATCGAGGAGTACCCGGACCTCCGACTCGGCACGTCCGAGGCGGCGAGCCAGCTGGGGCAGGTCGACCGCGACGAAGAGCACGTTCTTGCCGGGATGGTGGTGCATCTCCCCGGCGGTGCCGATATCGTAGTACTCACCGACCACCGCCAGTTCCTCCGGCGTCAGCGCCTCGGCGGCCTCGTCCCGGGTCCAGGTGAAATAGTCGCCATCGTCGTCGAGGCCCACGTCGGCGTCCTGGCTCGCCGCGTAGCCGCCTTCCGGATCCGCCATCACCTCACGCACCCAGCGGACGATGCCCCGCGCCACCTCGGCGTATTCCTCGGTGCCGAACAGGGCATACGCGTCGAGGTAGGCCTTGAGCAGCTCGGAGTTGTCGTAGGACATCTTCTCGAAGTGGGGCACGACCCACTCCGCGTCCACGCTGTAGCGATGGAAGCCGCCTCCGAGCTGGTCGTAGACACCGCCCCGGCCCATCCCCTCCAGGGTCCGATCGATGATCCGACGCGTTTCCGCATCGGGTGCGTCGTACCACCGGTGCAGCAGCACGGTGATCGCGCCCGGATGGGGGAACTTGGGCTGACTCCCGAAGCCGCCATGGATCCGATCGAACACCGCGGCCATCTGGCGCACCGCGCCGGCGAGCAGCGCCGGTGAGGCCTCACCGGGAGCGGCTTCGTCGAGGGCGGCGTCCAGGATCCGCCGAATGGCGTCCGCCTGGGCGGTCACCTGATCGCGCCGGGAGTGATACGCGTCCAGGACTCCGGCCAGTACCGTGTGAAAGCCCGGCCGACCGTACCTCCCGTCGGGTGGGAAGTAGGTCCCGCCGTAGAACACGTCGCCGGTCGGAGTGAGAAAAGCGGTGAGCGGCCAGCCGCCCTGGCGAGTGATCGCCTGGACGGCGTGCTGGTAGCGGGCGTCGACGTCGGGCCGCTCATCCCGATCCACCTTGATGCAGACGAAGTGCTGGTTGAGGTACTCGGCCAGGGCGGGATCCTCGTACGACTCCCCGTCCATCACGTGGCACCAGTGGCACCAGACCGCGCCGATGTCGAGGAGCACGGGCTTGTCGGCGCACCGAGCGGCGGCGAACGCCTCTTCACTCCAGGGATACCAGTGGATCGGCTGATGGGCGGCCGAGCGGAGGTAAGAGGAGCTGGCCGTCCCGAGACGGTTGCTGGTCATGTGCGGAAGGTAGTCCGGAAACGCAGCGGGGGCGCCCCATCGGTGCGCCCCCGCAGGACGGACGGTAACGGCGGATTACTGGAGCTTGTGGCTCAACGAATAGACGTAGGCTGCGACCGCCTTCACGTCGTCATCGCTGATGCTGCTTCCACCCTTGGCCGGCATCGGGACGCCGCCCTTGGCCTTCTCCTTGGGGATGCCGGAGGTCACGGTCGCCACGATGAAGTCGTAGGAGCCGTCGCCGTGGATCCACTCCGAGTCGGTGAGGTTCGGCCCCACGGCGCCCTGGGCGTTGGCCCCATGGCAGGCGTAGCACAGCCCCGGGCCGTGGAAGATCGAATCGCCTTTCTGGGCCAGCGCCGGGGTGGGACCGGCCGGAGCCTTGCCCTGGGCCGCCGCGGGGGTGGCCCCGACGAGAACGGCGACGGCGAGCACCAGGCCGAGGCGAGAACCGATGTGCATCATGCGCTCCTGTGACGTAGAAGGAGCGGGCTTCCTGGCCGGACGGCGGGAAGGCCACTCCTGAATGGAATCTCGCAGCGATGATTGAGAATACAGCCGGCACGAAGCCGGTCAAGGCAGGTGGGGCAAGGGGCGGGCCGCCTGGGGCCTACTGAGCTAAACGCTTGTCAGTCAACTAATTGAACTGGTTGGTGGTGATCGGAGCCAGGTGAGGTCCGGGTCATTCCGTCCCCGAATCAGGACGCCTGGTGTCCTCCGGGGTCATTCCCACCGCGGCGGGCTCGGGTCGGAAGATGCCCTGATCATACGCGCTCCGGGGATTCCAGAGCACCCAGGACTTGAGCCCCAGCTCCTCGGCGGCGCGGATCTGCTCACGCACCAGCGCCGGAGTGTACCGGGGGGCCCCCAGGGTAAAGGCTTGCAGGTAGGGCCGGACCTCGGCGGTCTTGCCGAGAGGGGCGGAGCGACGCAAGGCGTCCTGCATCGCACGGCGGATGAGCTGGTAGGGCTCGTCGTTCGGGCGCTTCAGGTTGTACACCCCATGGACGTAGTGGCTGGGGTAGACCATCGGCAGCACCACGTCGGCGGTGGTGACGAGATCCTCCCAGTACTGCCCGATCCCCATGTCGGTGCGGGCGCTGGTGGTCAGACCAAAGACGTCGATGGTGAACGGGACACCGAGCGGGCGGGTACGGTCACCGAGGAGCTTGAGATTGCGGGCGACACCCTGCCGCTTGGTCTCGCCGTCGCGGCGGGAGGCGAAGACGGCGTTGGCCAGGCGGCTCTCGGGCTCGTCGGGAAAGCGCACGTAGTCGTACTGCACCTCGGCGAAGCCCATGCGAACCGCCTCGGCGGCAAGCTGGGAGGCGTAGATCCAGACCGAGTCGTTGAAGGCATCGACCCAGGCGAAGTCCAGCCGATCGCGCCAGAGGCCGCCGTTCACGTGGCGAACCGACCACTCCGGCTTGCGCGAGGCCAGCAGCGGATCCTTGGCCACGACGATCCGGGCGATCGGATGAATGCCGTGCTCGCGGAGGAGCCGGAGGCGCGCCTCGGTGTCCCGGGCACGGAGCTGTTGGTTGGCGCCGATCTGGACCGCGGTCGGGACGGTGGACCGGTAGGT
This sequence comes from Gemmatimonadales bacterium, assembly GCA_035688895.1. Classification (GTDB taxonomy): domain Bacteria; phylum Gemmatimonadota; class Gemmatimonadetes; order Gemmatimonadales; family GWC2-71-9; genus CAVVWJ01. The sequence goes on along the minus strand of DASSML010000169.1, from coordinate 33,928 downwards.
CAGGTAGCCGGTGTCGTCCTTCACGTCGATCACGAAGGCGTTGATCTCGGTGCGGTCGGCCAGGGCGACGAGCTCGCGGAAGCGGCGGCCGCCGAAGGCCCAGGCATTCACGTACACCGCACGAACCTGCGCCGGCGGTCGGTTCAACGGCGGGGCCGGCCAGCGGACCGAGTCGAGCACCGGTGCCACCGGCATGGCGGAGAGCTCCGGCGCGGGGGGAAGCTCGTCGCCCCACCGCTCCGGTTGCTGAGCGGCCAATGGTGCAATGTTCGGCGGTGCAATGTGCAGAAGAACGAACAGAACGCCGCAGGCGAGCGACCGAGACATGTGGCCCTGAAGTGAGAGTTGCCGGAACGCGGGTGCGATGCGACGCCCACATTCCGGCAACTCTGCAAATCAGGGGCCCGTGCCTGTCACTGGTCTGATCTCGACTCGACGATTGGCGGCACGTCCTCGGGGGCTGGTATCGGGCGTGATGGGAACGGTCGATCCGTAGCCCTGGGGAACCACCTGCTGGAACTTTACACCCTTGGTCACCAGATAGGTGCGCACGGCGTCGGCCTGGAGGCTGGTGAGACGCTGGGCGTCCGCCGTCGGCGTGCTGGTGTCGGTGTACGCTCCGATCTCGACTCGAATCGTGGTGTCGGCCTGCAGGATGTCGGCGATCGAGTCGAGCGGCACGTAGGACTCGGGACGCAGCCGGGCTGAACCCTCATCGAACACCACACCGGGAATGACTCCCGCCACGATCATGCTCGCTCTGGGCTTGCCCGCGGCGGCCGCTGCACCGGGCACTGCTGCTGCCGCCGCGCCGGGCTTGAGATTCACGGAGTCCTTCACCGCAGGCTTGGGAACCGGTTGGGGCGATCGTATCCCACCCGGTGGAGGCACCGGTGCCACCGGCGCTCCCGACGGGGTCGCTTGCGCCGGCGGGTTCGCCTGTCCGGTAGGAGCAGGTTGTCCCGTCGGGGCGTTCCGTGCCGGCGCCTGGCCGGCGGCGCAGCCCGAGGGATTCACCGTGGCGCCGGGCGTGGTCCGGGGGCACCGGTCGAGGCCGTCGAGGACACCGTCCCCATCCTCGTCGCCGGGGCAGCCCAGGGCGTCCACGGTGGCGCCGCGTGGGGTCTCGGAGCAGCGGTCGAGGCCGTCCGGGATGGAGTCGCCGTCGCTGTCCTTGGCGCAGCCGTTGGGGTCGACCAGGACGCCGGCGGGAGTGTCCGGGCAGCGATCGATGCCGTCGGGGATGTTGTCCCCGTCGGAGTCGCGAGTGCAACCTTTTGCATCTACCGTGGCGCCGAGCGGCGTGCCGGCGCACCGATCTACACCGTCGGGGACGCCGTCGGTGTCCGAGTCGCCGCTGCAGCCCTGGCCGTCCACCTGGGCACCGGCGGGGGTGTCGGGGCAGCGATCCTTGTTGTCGAGGATGCCGTCGTTGTCGGAGTCGGGGATCGGCTTGCTGCCGAGCATGACGCTCAGGCCGACGTTAAGGCCGAAGTTGGTGAGGGTCTTGTCCGATGGGCACGCGGTGTCGCAGCCCTTGGCTGTTGACTTGTAGCCGGAAATCAACGCCTCGCCCCGTGCAAAGAGGATTGGGGTAATTCCGACCCGAAAGCCTGCACCGCCGGCCAGGGCCCCCGCTCTACCGCATGCGGTGTTCGCGCCGGGGGTCGGCCCGCCCGGTGGTGGGCATTCATCGTACCTATTGCCTGCGTAGCTGTTGGACCCGCCACCGGCCTTGAGATAGAGCCAGTTGCTCCGTCCAACTGGGATGTTGTAGAGCAATGAGAGAAACAGAGCGTGGTAGGAGGTCCCAACGTCGTCAGCCTTGGCCTTGGGCGTGGCGGAGGTGTACTCCCCCTCTACCGAGAAGTTGAGCGGGAGCCAGACACCCCCTCGTAGCAGCCAGCCCGGGGCGCTCTTGAGCCCGGCTAAGCTGTCGAAGGACTGATACGTTCCCGCCGCGCCGAGCTCGACAAGGTAGCGACGTTCCTGAGCGACCAGCGGAGACGCGACGCAGACCACCAAGGCCAGAAGCGCCAGCCCCCGGCCGCCGGTACCATCTCGGTAGGTTCGCATGGATCAAATAGATACGACGCACCGGTCGGGCTGACAAGGAGCGCCGTCACACCCGCCCGGCGTCCCTTGGCATCTCCCCCCGGGAGGACTACGATTCGCGGCGGTCCCCACAAACCAGGAGGAAAGCGGCGTGATCGCCACCATTACCTACTGCGTCGTCTGAAACTACCAGCCGAGGGCAGCCAGTCTGGCCGCCGAGCTGAAGCAGTCGTTCCCTGAAGTGGACGTGCGGCTGATTCCGTCGTCCGGCGGCGTGTTCGACGTCTCGGTCGATGGCAAGGTGGTCTTCTCCAAGAAGGCCGTCCGCCGGCACGCCGAACCGGGAGAGGTAGTGCGGATACTCCAGAGCTCCAGGTGATGCGAATTGCCCTCTCCACCGGCGGCGGGGACGCCCCGGGTCTCAATGCCGTGATCCGGGCGGTGGTGCTCTCGGCGCAGTCCCGGGGGTGGCAGGCGTACGGAATCCAGCGTGGTTACGAGGGGCTGCTCTCCTTCAACGGGGTGGTTCGACTCGGTCCCGACTCGGTCCGCGGCATCACCCATCTCGGCGGCACCATCCTCGGGACCACCAATCGAGGCAATCCGTTCCGCTACGTCATGCGGGACCCCGAGGGCAAGGAATACGAGGTCGATCGCTCGGACGACCTGGTCGCGGCGTTTCACGCCAGCGGCTTCGACGCGCTGGTGTCGATCGGCGGCGACGGCAGCCTGCAGATCTCCCACCAGCTCTGGTGCAAGGGCCTGCCGGTGGTCTGCGTGCCCAAGACGATCGACAACGACGTCGCCGGCACCCAGCGGAGCTTCGGCTTCGACAGTGCCGTGAGCACCGCCACCGAGGCGCTCGACAAGGTGCACAGCACCGCCGAGAGCCACGACAGGGTGATGGTGGTGGAGCTGATGGGGCGCTACGCCGGCTGGATCGCGCTGTACAGCGGACTGTCGGGCAGCGCCGACGTGATCCTGCTGCCCGAGATTCCGTTCGACATCGAAAGGGTGTGCCAGAAGATCCTCACCCGCGAAGCGGCGGGGCGCCGATTCAGCATCGTGGTGGTCGCGGAAGGCGCCCGGCCGCGCGACGGCGCGATCGAGCTGGTCGAGCGGCGGGGCGTCGGCACGGTGGACCGGCTGGGTGGCATCGGCAGCAAGGTGGCCCGCGCCATCGAGCATCGCACCGGGAAGGAGACCCGGACCCTGGTCCTGGGGCACCTGCAGCGGGGAGGGTCGCCCACGACCTACGACCGCCTGCTGGCGCTGCGCTTCGGCGGCGCCGCCGTGCGGGCGATCGCCGACCGCGCGTTCGGTACCATGGTGGGGCTCAACGGCGCGGACATCACCCGCGTGCCTCTCGACCAGGTGGTGGGGCGCGCCAAGAACATCCCGCTGGACAGCGACATCATCGCGACCGCCCGGGAGCTGGGCATCAGCCTCGGTGACTGAGCCGCGTCCGCTCCGGTGATGTCGTCCCGCCCGCCCTATCCGCCGACCTCCGCCGGTGAGGAGGTCGAAGTCCTCCATGGCGAGTCGATTCCCGATCCCTACCGCTGGCTGGAGCAGGGGGACGACCCGCGCACCCAGGCATGGACCGCGAGCCAGAACGCGCTGACCGAGTCGCTGCTCGCGGCGGTGCCGGGGCGGGCCCGCCTCCGCGGCCGCCTCGATGAGCTCCTCTCGATCGGCGCCCTGAGCACGCCGGAACCGGTGGCCGGACGTTACTTCTACCAGCGGCGCGACGGCCGGCAGAATCAACCGGTGCTCTATGTGCGGGAGGGCCGCGAGGGCGAGGACCGGGTCCTGATCGACCCGAACTCCCTCGATGCCCAGGGCACCACCGCGCTCGACTGGTTCTACCCCAGCGACGACGGGCGCCTCCTCGCATACGGGCTCTCGGAAAACGGCAGCGAGCAGAGCGTGCTGCACCTGCTGGAGGTAAGCTCGGGCGCGCCGCTGCCGGATCGGATCCCGCGGACGCGAGCGGCGGATCTGGCGTGGCTTCCCGACGGCAGCGGCTTCTACTACACCCGCTATCCTGCGCCCGGCGAGGTGCCCGAGGGCGAGGAGCACTATCACCGCTCGGTGTTCTTTCACCGGCTCCGCACCGATCCCGAGGCCGATTCGCTGGTCTTCCGCCCGGAGGAAAAGGAGCACTGGCCGGGGGTCGGGCTGAGTCCCGACGGGCGATGGCTGGTGATCGGCGTCGCGCGCACGTTCGACCAGACCGATCTCTACCTGCAGGACCGTGTGGCTGGTACGCCGCCGGTGCCCGTCGCGAAGGACCTGCCGGCCACCTTCGACGGCGAGGTCGTGCGCGGCCGGCTGTATCTCCGGACCAATCTCGACGCGCCGACCTACCGACTCTACCTGGTGGACCCCGAGCGGCCGGCGCGCGCGGGTTGGCGAGAGATCGTCCCGCCGAGCGCCGACGCCGTGCTCGATGGATTCAAGGTCGCCGGCTCGGCGCTGGCGCTGAGCTATCTGGAGCGAGCCTCGTCGCGGCTCCGTCTGGCGGACCTCGACGGAAACGAGGTCCGGGACGTGGCCCTTCCCACGATCGGCTCGCTCTTCGGTCTCACCGGCGAGTGGGACGGCGACGAGGTGTTTTACGGCTTCACTTCGTACACCGTGCCGCCGACGGTCTATCGGCTGGAGCTGCCGGCCGGCACCAGCACGCTCTGGCGGCGGGTGGCCGCCGACCTGGATCCGAGCCGCTACGAGGTGCGGCAGGTCGCTTATCGCTCGAAGGACGGGACCGAGGTGACGATGTTCGTCATCCACCGGACGGGGCTGTCGCGCAACGGGGCCAATCCGGTCTACCTGAGCGGATACGGCGGGTTCAACATCAGCATGACGCCGGCGTTCTCCCGCTCGCTGCTCTTGTGGCTGGAGCAAGGCGGCGTCGTCGCCATTCCAAACATTCGGGGCGGCGGCGAGTATGGCGAGGCCTGGCACCAGGGCGGAATGCTGGGACACAAGCAGAACAGCTTCGACGACTTCATCGCGGCCGCGGAGTGGCTGATCCGGGAAGGGTATACCAGGCCGGAGCGCCTCGCGGCGGCGGGCGGGAGCAACGGCGGGCTGCTGATGGGGGCGGTGCTGACCCAGCGCCCCGAGCTGTTCGGCGCGGTGGTGATTCAGGTGCCGCTGCTCGACATGCTGCGGTACCATCGGTTTCTCATCGCCCGGCTGTGGATCCCGGAGTACGGATCGGCCGAGGACCCGGAGCAGTTCCGCTGGCTGCGCGCCTACTCACCCTATCAGCATGTGCGCGACGGCGTGGCCTACCCGGCGGTGCTGCTCGCGACCGCCGAGAGCGACACCCGGGTCGATCCGATGCACGCCCGCAAGATGACGGCCCGGCTGCAGGCGGCCACATCGTCGGACCGGCCGGTGCTGCTCCGCCTGGAGGCCCGGGCGGGCCACGGTGCGGGCAAGCCGCTCAACAAGGTGCTGGACGAGCTCACCGATACCTGGACGTTTGTGTTTTGGCAGTTGGGGGTGGAGGTTTAAGGCAACCGAACACCGGGAGCTCCGCCAAATGGCCTATCGTGCCCGCTCGCCCGTCAGCATCGAACATGCCCCTCAATGGCTCGCGATCATCCGAATCGGCGTGGGACTCTATTTCGTGAAGTCCCTGGTGACCAAGATGAGCATCGCACTGCTGGGTGGCTTCCTCCCGTTTCCGGCGGTATCGGACCGGTGGATCAACGTGATGCCGGCGATCGTCACGAAGCAGGCCTCGGACAACCCGATCCTCTTCTACAAGCACTTCCTCGAGAACACCGTGCTGACGCACGCCAGTCTGTTCGCGCATCTGACGGCGTGGGGCGAGACGGTGGCCGGCCTGGGACTCACGCTCGGCCTCCTGACCGGTGTCGCGTCCATCGTGGGGCTCGTGCTGGTGATCAACTACGGCCTGGCCACGCAGTGGATGTCGCCGGGGCAGCAGGGCTTCCACTTGCTGCTCACGCTGCTGATGATCACCTTCTTCTTTGCTCGCGCCGGGCGGACCTGGGGCATCGATGGCCGCCTCGCCGAGAACCGACCCAAGTCGCCGCTGACCCGACGGCCGCTCAGCTGAGCGGCCGGCTCCGGCTCAGCGGGTGACGCTGGGCTGGGAGCGGATCCCTCCGACCACGCCGTCGGCTTCGCAGTGGGCATCCCGCCGACTGTATACCACGCAGAAGACGCCGTCGGTCCGCCAGCGCTCGTACCACCGACGCATCACGCCGCGATCCTGAGCCGAGAAGGTGGTGGACGGGAGTCCATCGCTGTACTCCGCCACGTGGCTGTGGACCGTTCCGGACCAGGAGGGCGGTCCGCACCGCTCGATCGACTCGTCGGATGCGATGGTCATCGAGTCGGCGCCGGAGGTCTCCAGCGGGAGCACGCGGAGTACGAAGACGGAATCGTTCCGGACCTCGGCGGCCAGGCAGGCGACCCGCTCCTGCTGGGCGGCGACGCTGGCCTCCCAGAGGCTCCGGAGGGTGCGACCGGCTTCGGGGGCAAAGCGGAAGGTGGGAGTGGCCCGGTGGGGGAGGCTGTCCTGGGCCGACGCGTTGGCGGCGAGGAGCAGCGAGGCGACCAGGGTGACGAGGGTGCGGCGCCGACCCTCAGTAGCTGGCATGGGGGAAGATGCGGAGTCCGTGCGGGCCGTCGACCTCGCAGTAGGCGTCCTGCTCGGTGAAGAGCACGCAGAAAGTGCCGTCTACGCTCCACCGGCGCCACCAGAGGGTATTCACGCCCCGGTCGGCTCCCGAGAAGGTGCTGTAGGGCCGGCCGCCCCGGAGCGCGATGTGGGTATGGACGGTGCCGACCCACTCCGGCGGATGGCACTCCTCGAGCGATTGGCTGGCCGAGATCATCAGGGAGTCGGCCCAGGTATCGAGGGCACGCATGCCGGTCACCCGCACCGAGTCGTCGTCCATCACCCCCGCCAGGCAGGCGACCCGCTCCTGGCCGCTCTCCCGGCTGTCGCTCCAGAGCTTGCGGAGCTCCACCTGGGCGTAGGGCTCGAAGCGGAACCCGCTCGGTCCCGCCGCGCTGCCGGCGCCGGCCGCGGCGGCGAGCAGGAACGCGACCGTCGGTCGTATCACGGGGCCTTGCCGAGGGTGACGCCCCAGGGGAGCTCACCCGCGGGCACGGTCTTCGTCACCTGCATGTTCTCGGCGTCGAGCACGCTCACGTTGTTCGAGGGACCGTTGGCGGCGTAGAGTTTCTTGCCATCCGGGGTGAGCGCGATGCCCCAAGGCCGGGTTCCCACCTTGGTGCTCGTGACCACCGAGTCGGTGGCGAGATCCACCAGCGAGACGGTACCTGCCCGCCCGTTGGCGACGTAGAGCCGCGTGCCATCCGGCGAGAGGGCCACGCCCATCGGCTTGGCTCCCTCCGGCATCTTCAAGGTCTTGAGGACCTTATAGGTCTTGGCGTCCATGATGTCCACCGTGCCGCCGACCTCCGAGCTCACGTAGGCCCGGGTGCCGTTTTGATTGAAGACCAGGCTGCGGGGGCGCTTGCCGGTCTCGATCTTGGCCAGCACCTTGCCGCTCCGGGTGTCGAGCACGGACACGTCATGCGCGGTTTCCGCGGTGACCCACACCTCGTGACCGTCCGGCGCCAGCTTCACGCCCTCGGGCTCCTCTCCCACCTTGATCGTCTTCTCCACCTTGCCGCTGGCGATATCCACGAAGGTGGCTTCGCCCGCGTCCTCGTTGGAGATGAAGAGCTTGGTGCCGTCCTGGCTGATGTCGAAGTTCTCAGGGTCGGACCCGCCGGGGAGCACACGGACGACCTTCCGTGTGGCCAGATCGATCTCGCCGATGCCATCCTTGCTCTTGTCGGCCCGGAGCTTCGCGCACTCCTCGTCGGGCATGGTCGGCGGGCAGCGCGGTGAGCCGCTCAAGGCTACGTAGAGCTTGGTGCCGTCCGGACTCACCCGTGAGCCGCGCGGACGGGTACCGACCGGGATCGTGCCGACCGCGCTGTCGAGCGCGACGTCGATGATCGTGACCTCGCCCGAGCCTTCGTTGGGGACGTAGGCCATCAGGGCCGGAGTAGTGGAGGCGGCCGGCGGGGTCGTGTCGGCAGCGGCCTGGGTTGCGGGAGGCTTTTCGCTGCCGCCGCAGGCAAGCAGGGCAAGCAGGAGCAGTGCGCTCCCGCCTCGGGCATCAGTGGGCATCGAAGGTTGCCTTGTCACGGTTGCGGGCCTGATCCAGGCCCTGGATCTGAGACACGCCGACCGCGCCGGTGAAGATGGCCCCGTCGATGTCGGCCTTGGCCAGCTTGGCGCCGGTCAGATCGGCCCGAGTGAAGTCGGTCTGCAGCAGGTCGGCGTTCTCCAGGTTGGCGCGCCGCAGCTTGGCCCCGGTCAGGTCGGCGTGGGAGAAGTCGGCCTTGTAGAGGTTGGCGCCGCTGAGGTCGGCGCCCTTCAGGTCGGCGCCGACGAAGGTGGCGCGCATGACCCCCATAGACTGATTCCCGGGGTCGGCTCCGGCGTTGCTGTTCTGCAGGCTGGCCCCGGGGAGCTTGGCGCTCCGCAGGTAGCCGATGATCCGGGTGCCGGAGAGGTTCGCACCGCTCAGGTCGGCCGCCTCGATGATGGTGGCGAACAGGCTGGCCCCGGCGAGATTGGCCTGTTTGAGCACCGCCCGGCGAAGGACGGTCCCGTCCATGTTGGCCTTGGTGAGATCGGCGCCCGAGAGGTCGGCGTCGGTGAGGTCGCAGCTGAAGAGGTTCGCGCCCGGGAGCTTGGCGCCCGCGAGCCGGGACCCGGTCAGATTGGCCCGGCGGAAGTCGAGCCCCGCGAGGTCCATTCCGCTCAGGTCTACCCCAGCCAGGTTGGGCCCGTCGCTGCCGCCGCTCTCCAGCCGCTGCTTGAGCGTGGCCAGGTCGAGGCGGACGGTCGGCGTGTCGATGGGGGCCGCGGTGCGGAGCGCGTCGGCGGTTGGGCTGGCCCACGCCCCCGACGGCAGGACCAGCAGCGCGAGGATCGCGAGGCTGCGACCGGGGCTCAAGAAGGCGGGCATCTGTCTCCCTGCCTAAGGTGGTGGACCACGCCCGGAAGGCGGGCCCATACCGGGAACATATCCCCGCCCTGGGGCGGGTGCTACCGAAGAGATGCGCGTCGGTCGGGGGGCACCCGGATGGGGAAACCAAACGAAAAGGCCCCCGCGTCCGCCGGGGGCCTGCACTCATACGTTCGCCGGGTTCAGCCCGTCGGTTTGACCGCCGGTCGTCCCGGGCCGATCTTCGCGTCGCTTCTGCCCTTCACGTAGTCGTAGATGCTCTGGATCTTGTCCATGTCCATGCCGAGGGCACACCACGACGGCATCCCCTTGGTCGGCCGTCCCGCGCACACCGTCTGGATGAACAGCTCCTTGGTGTTGATCGGACCGTCGGGCTTGAGTGACAGGATCAGGTGGGGGGCGATGGTGGTTCCCAACACGTCCTCGCCATGGCAGCGGGCGCAGTTGAGGTTGAACTGCTTCCACCCGTCGTACACTTCCTGAGACACGGTGTCCCGGGGCGCCTGGTGATAGGCGTCGCGGAGCTCCTGCGCCTGGACCCGGGGAGCGACTGCGAGAACGCCGACGACGATGCCGGTCCCCAGGACCGCTCGGCGGAAAACGGCGAGAAGCGGCATGCACATGCTGGCGGACGATCCTTTCGGGGACAATGAGGAAGTCATGCCGAGGCCCCTCGGGAGGAGGGGCCGGCGGAACGGGTTTCGGATGCTGGATCTGAACTTGTAATACCGCTGCCGGGCGTTCTCCGCAACCGCCGTGCCGCCAGGACGGGGGTCAGCTCGAGGCCTTGGCCTCGCCCTTCTCACCGCCATGACCCTGCTCGATGGGCAGCAGGGGGACGGCATACTCCTTCAGAATGGCCTGGACGTCCGACTGGCGCCGGGTGAGCACCGCGTTCAGGCTGTCCTTGAACTCCTTGTCGCTTCGGCGCACGGCGATCCCGATGTTGTACTGGAAGGGGAAGTCGCTGAGCGAGTCCTTGGCAGGGAGGACGGTCAGGACCAGCGGGACGGTGGCACTCTTGGCGTAGAACCCCGCCAGCGGGCCCCAGGCGATCGCCAGGTCGACGTCCTTCTTGGCGACGGCGTTGACGATGTCCTCCGGGCGATTGTTCTCATCGAAGAAGGTACTGAAGCCGACCAGGTTCCCCACCACGCCGTAGTGGCTCAGCGCCATGGCGGGCGGGGAATTCTCGGCGTCGGAGGTGTAGATGTTGACCCCGATCTTGACCTTCTTGAGCCGGGGATCGGCCAGACTGTTGATGTCGTCGAGGCCGCTCCCCTTGCGGGTCACGAAGACGTAGCCGGAGCGGAAGTAGGCCTTGGTGGCGCCGGCCATGTCGAGCCCGGCGGGGACCTCCATGGCGAGGTCGCAGTACATCCCGTTGAGGATCCGGAAGTAGCCTCGGCGGGTGGGATACCAGACGTACTCCAGCTTGGCCTTGAGCTCCTGGCTGATCAGCGTCGCCAGCTTGTTCTCGTAGCCCTCGAGCTTGTCGTTGGAGGAGGGCATGTTGTCCGGATCGGCGCAGACCCGAATTTTTTCCGGGTCGAGCGGCGCGGGCCGCTGGGCCCGGGCGGGGAGGACGAAGCCGACGAGGCCGAGTCCGGCGAGGGTGGCGACGCGACGGAGCGAGACACAGCGCTGCATGGACAACCCCTTCTGGGAGAAAGGCAAAGCGCCGGAGCTGACGGCGCCCCGGCGCTCTGCTCTTTCGTAATCTAGCCCCGTCCGAACCGGAGGGGAGACCCTCCGGCCCGTCCGGGTTGGCGCTTACTTCATGGCCATGTTCTTGAGCCCGAAGACGGTCATGACGCCGCCCTGGGTCGAGAAGTTGCCCGCGTCGCCGAAGGCGCCGAGCGCGCCGAGACCGGCGGTCGGATCTTCAGCGCCGATACCAGCGGCTACGCCGATGCCGGCCCAGCCACCGATGCCGGAGTAGACGGCGACGTACTGGTTGCCGTCGGGACCGGTGTAGGTCATCGGGTTGCCGATGATGCCGGACGGGGTCTTGAACTGCCAGAGGACCTTGCCCGACTTCGCATCGACGCCCTTGAGCCAGCCTTCCATGGTGCCGTAGAAGACGAGCCCGCCGGCCGTGGTGAGCGCCCCGCCGTACGCCGCGAGGTTCTCCTTGATCTCCCACACCACGGAACCCTTCATCGGATCCCAGGCGATGAACCGGCCACGGTGGCCGCCGGGGCCCGGGAACATCCGCACGATCGCGCCGACGTACGGCTGACCGGCGGTGTACTTCACTTCGACGCCCTCATAGTCCATGCAGATGTGGTTCGCCGGGACGTAGAAGAGGCCGGTGATCGGCGAGTACGCCGAGGGCTGCTGATCCTTGAAGCCGATGGCGGCCGGGCAGATGCCCTCGCCGTTCTTCTTCGAGGAGGTGCCGTACTTCGGATCCTTGACCGGGACGCCGGTCGACACGACGCCCTCAACCGGGGTGCCGGTGCCGCCGTTCTTGGCCCAGTTGATCGGGCCGTACGCGTTGCCGACGAGGACCTTACCGTTGGTGCGGTCGACGGTGTAGGCGATGCCGTTCCGGTCGAAGTGGGCGAGCAGCTTCTTGCCGCCGTTCTCGAACAGGACGTTCTCGTTCACGCCGTCATAGTCCCACTCATCGTGCGGGGTCATCTGGTACGCCCAGGCGGCGTGACCGTTGTCCGGGTGGCGCGCGAAGATGGTCATCGACCACTTGTTGTCGCCCGGCCGCTGATCGGGGTTCCAGGTGCCCGGGTTGCCGACGCTGTAGTAGAAGAGGTCGAGCTCGGGGTCGTAGGAGTACCAGCCCCAGGTGGTGCCGCCGCCCCGCTTCCACTCGTCGCCCTGCCAGGTGCTGACGCCGAGGTCCTTGCCCTTGTGCGACGGATAGTTGGCATTCGCGTCGCCGTCGATCAGGACTTCGCTGTCCGGACCAGTGCTGTAGGCGGTCCACAGGTGCGCGCCGCTGTTGGCGTCGAAGGCCGAGACGCGGCCGCGAACGCCGAACTCACCGCCGGAGATGCCCGCGATGACCATTTCCTTGCCCGACTTGGTCTTGATGTAGATCGGGGCGTTGGTCATGGTAGCGCCCTGCTTGTAGCCGTTGGCCTCGACACCGGCGTTGGACTTATCCGGGTGCTTGGCCTTCCACAGCTCCTTGCCGGTCTTCGCGTCGAGCGCGATCAGCTCGCCCTGGAGGGCCTGGATGTAGACCTTCCCGCTCGGGCTGTACGCGGTGCCGCGGTTCACCAGGTCGCAGCAGGCGATTGGAATCGCGTCGGGCGACTGGTTGGGCACGTACTTCCAGATCTGCGGCGCGCCGGGCTTCGACAGGTCGAGCGCGTACACGATGTTCGGGAAGGACGTGTTGACGTACATCACGTTCCCGACCACCAGGGGGTTGCCCTCGTGGCCCCGGAGCGTGCCGGTGGAGAAGGACCAGACCGGCCGCAGCTCGGCGACGTTGGAGGTCGTGATCTGCTTGAGCGGGCTGAACCGCTGCAGGCTGTAGTCACGGCCGGTCATCGTCCATTCGCCCTCTTTCCCGTCCAGGGTCCATGCCCCTGTACGAGCCGCCTGGGCGTTGGCGGACACGGCGAAGGCTACGCTCAGCCCCGCCGCAATACCGCCGGACAGCACCTTCTGGGTAAAGCGGTTCATAACTGACCTCAGGATGAAGGGTGGTTCTACTGCTCTACTGCATTCGGGTGCCACCTGCTGCGGACGCCGGTTCGGCGACGGGACCACGAGTGCCGCGGGCCGGGAGGCGCCGACTACGTGAAGCGTGAGGCGGCGGGCGGGGGCCCGCGTTCGGCGATTGCGGCGACGGTCCAACGGGAGTTACGCTGGGCCGCCGCCCGCCGGATGCACCGAGCCGCGCTCGCCAAGCGAGCCTGCGGTTGGGTGCGGGGGCGCCGCGCCTGATGATGGAAGTGGGAAATGTCGTCGGATGGAGTGGGCAAGCCAGCGGTCGGGTGTACGATCGGCAGGGCGGTACGCCACCACCAGACGATATCCGTGCGGCAGGCTCGCGCGCGCACTGCGACCGCGCGACCGCCCCACGGATCGGGAGAATGCCAAGTATTGGTGTCGGCCAGCGGGAATAGGCCCATCAAACCCCTCAGCGACGCCGCTGCACAGCAATGTGTGTCTGTAAAGGACTGCTGCTGGGGAGGCGGTTCACACCCTGGTGAAACCACCTGAGCCACTACCGGATCCTTCTGGGTATCGCAGCGCGCTTGCTACTTCGAGCGCGAAGCTCCCAATCGGAAACCGGCCAAGTCGCCGATTACGGGAGGCTTAGGTGGGCCAGTATACAGCCCCAAAATTGAACTGTCAATCAGGGTTGGGTGGGGGGTCCACCCCACCCGACACGGGCCCCGTGCCGGGCGAATCCCCCCTCGAAAACCTGCCCTCGCCCCCCGAGCGACGCGCGGACGCGCTCGGCCAGCGCCCGGCTCTGATCGATGCCATCGACCAGCCCATAGACCGCAGGCCCCCACGAGCTCTGGCCCACGCCGGCCGCGCCCCACTCCGCCATTCGTGCGATCAACTCGGGCCCCAGGCCCGGGGCGAAGATCCCGCCCTGCGAGGGTGCGAACCACGCGCCGGTAAGTCGCTGAATCGCCGTTAGTGCCGCCCCGAATCCGGCCAGGTCTCCCTCGACCAGGGACGGTAGCAACTGCATGAGCACCAAGTGGGCCACCCGCTCGGGGTCGCGCTCGGGAGGAGCGGGAAGCTGCTCGAAGGCGGCAGATTCGGCCTCGCCGCTCAATCCGGGCTCGCCGGGCGGCACCGCGACCACGGAGCGCCAGCTCTCCGGGACCTCGTAGCGTCCCAATAACGGCGCGACTGTCCCCTTCTGAGGACGGTGCCCCCCCTCGACGATGAACCCGCCATAGGCGAAGCACCAGGTCCCGATAGCCGACCTGCGGCCTCGGGATACTGCCGTGGCCAGGGTCGGAGCGTCGATCGGGAGCCCGTGCAGCTCGGCCAGTGCCCGCGCGACCGACAGCCCCAGCTGGGTCCCCGACCCGAGACCGCTGTGCGGCGGGATGGCTCGGTGGAGCGTGAGGCGGGCACCCCCGCTCAGGCCATGGTGCGCCAGGAATCGCCGGGCGAACTCGTCTACCCGCTCGGCGTCGGGCCCCGTCGCGCTCACCGCCGAAGCGGGGGCCGCCTCGAGCAGCAGCGATGGGGACGGAATGGCGGCGCCGAGCCCGCCGAATCGCCGCCCCAGACTGCCCCGGAGATCGAGTACTCCGAAGTGCAGTCGCGCGGCGGCCTCGACGAAGACGCTATTTGCCGGCGACATACTCCGCGAGCATCGCCATCGCCTCCCGCTCGCGCGGACCGGCCGTCTTCTCCACGATCACCTGAAGGCGGGCGAAGTCTGCCGCGATCTCGGCTTTGGGAATGAGGTGAGTCCGGGTCGCCAGAATGGCCGCCTCCAGCACCGCGTGGCGGGCCCGGTTGAACCCGATGAACTCGCGGCGGAAGCCCCGGTGCACCACCCGGGTCTCCACCCGTGAGCGGGGCGGCGTGTCGTCGATGGACACGATCTCGAGCTCGCGCCAGGAGCACGCCGCTTCCAGGACGACGCCCCGCACCACTTCGGCCGGGAAGGCAGGGAATTGCGGACTCGAGATCGCGCCCTGGGCGAGCAGCATGGCATCATCGGTCAGGTTGACCACCGCCGAGCGGCTCGCGACCACGTTGCGAAAGGTCGTAGTCTCGAGAAAGGGCTTGAGGACGATGTGATCCTCTCCCCACTCCACCCCCATGGGGGCGAAGTTCGCCGCGCCCGCCGGATCGAGGGTGGTGACGATGCACTCGATGATCACCGGACCAGATCCACCGGTGGCGGGGCGTCGGCCAGCGAGGCGGCCTCCGCCGGTCGCGGAGCCGGGGCACCGTCCGCGCCGGCCGGGACGCCGGACCTGAGCTCCGCCTGCGGGCCATGGAGGAAGTGATCGATGAGCCGATAGCCGTGCTCGGTGAGCACCGACTCGGGGTGGAACTGCACGCCGTAGACCGGATGGCTCCGGTGGCGCACCGCCATGATCTCCCCATCCTCCGACTTCGCGGTCACCAGCAGCTCCGGCGGCACCGAGCCCGGCGAGATCACCAGGGAGTGGTAGCGCGTGGCCAGGAACGGCGACGGAAAGCCGGCGAACAGGCCGGTCCCGTCGTGGTGGATTCGGGAGGTCTTCCCGTGCATCGGCCGGCCGGCGCGCACGATCTCTCCTCCGTAGGCGGCCCCGATGCACTGATGACCGAGGCAGACGCCCAGGATCGGGATCGTAGGCCCGGCCCGCCGGACCAGCTCGGTGGAGATCCCCGCCTCGGCCGGCGAGCAAGGGCCGGGAGAGATGATGATCCGCGAGGGCGAGAGGTCCAGCACCTGATCGACCGTCAGCGCGTCGTGCCGCCGGACGAGCGGGGTCTCCCCGAGCTCGTGGACGTACCGCGCCAGGTTGTGGACGAACGAGTCGTAGTTGTCGATCAGGAGGATCATGGGGGGAAAGTGAAAGGGGAAAGGCGAAAGGGGAAAGGGGAAGTTCCCTATTCCGCCTCCAACGCGAGCACCAGGCCCCGCGCCTTGTCCAGGGTTTCCCGATACTCCAGCTCGGGGTCGGAGTCGGCGACGATGCCGCCGCCGGCCTGGAAGTAGAGCTGGTGCCCCACCCGTACGAAGGTGCGGATCACGATGCTGGTGTCCATCGCCCCGGTTCGGCTCAGGTATCCCACCGAGCCGCAGTAGACCCCCCGCCGGGTCGGCTCCAGCTCGGCGATGATCTCCATCGCGCGCACCTTGGGCGCGCCGGTGATGGAGCCGCCCGGAAAGGTCGCCCGTACCAGGTCCACGGCGTCCGCGCCGGGCGTAAGCTCGCCCACGACGGTCGAGACCAGATGGTGGACAGTCGGATGGTGCTCCAGCGCGAACAGCTCGGGCACCCGGACACTGCCGGGGCGGCAGACCCGGGAGAGATCGTTCCGCAGGAGGTCCACGATCATCACGTTCTCCGCCCGGTCCTTCTCGCTCTCGGCCAGGGCCCGGCCCAGGGCCGCGTCGTGCATGGGACCCAATCCCCGGGGTCGGGTGCCCTTGATGGGGCGGGTCTCGACCGATCCGTGCTCGTCGAGCCGGAGAAATCGCTCGGGAGAGGCACTCAGGACCGTGAGGTCGCCGCAGTCGAAGTAGGCGGCGAATGGGGCGGGGTTCCGCCGGCGGAGCCGGCGGTACAGATCGAAAGGCGCTTCGTGCAGCGGCGCCTGCAGACGCTGGGACAGATTGGCTTGGAAGATGTCGCCGGCCACGATGTACTCGCGCACCCGGGCCACGGCGTCGAGGTAGCCGCGGTGGGTAAAGGTGGACCGGAGGCCCTCGGGCGCCGCCTCGAGCGCGGTCACCGGGTAGGAAGGCGCCACCGCATCTCGCGGATCCGCCGAAGATGCCTGGGGTGCGACGGGCCCAGCGCGGGACAACCGCTCCCGGACCTGTGCCGCACGATCCCGCGCCCGACGCTCGCTCGGCGATCCACCGGCGCCGAGGCCGGTCGAGATCAGCCACGCCTCCCGCCGAACGTGGTCCCAGGCGATGACCCAGTCGTAGAGGCCGAGCACCACGTCGGGGACGGCGAGGTCGTCATACCGGGTGGGCGGCACCCGCTCCAGGACGGCTCCATAGTCGTAGCCGATGTACCCCGCCGCACCACCTTGAAAGGGAGGAAGGTCCGGCAGGGCAAGAGCCGCCCAGTCCCGCAGGGCCTCCCGCACGACTCCCAGCGCATCTCCATCGACGCGGCGCAATCGGCCGCTCTCGAGCACCTCGGTGAGAAGCCCCTTGCTGCGGACCACCAGCACGGGGTCGGCCGAGACGAAGGAATAGCGGCCGAGCTGGTGGGGCTCACCCGCGGCGAGGCCGGTCGCACTGTCGAGGAAGATCGGGTAGGGCAGGTCGAGGAACGCCGCCGCGACATCGGCGGGGTCGGGAAGGGGCTCCAGGCGCACGACCAGCGGCGCGGTGCCGCTCACCGAGCGCGGCCGCCGCGCCGCTTCCGCTGTGTCAAGGTCACGTGGTCGGACTTGACGTCGTCCGGCGGCGTCAGGTACCCCCAGGCCAGCGCGCCTTCCTGGCGGTAGGTTTTGCCCAGCGTGATGGCCAGCCGCGCCTTCATGAGCTCGCGTCCGAGATAGAAGGCGTGAGTCGCTTCATCCACCCCGAGCTGGCTGAAGATCTCCTGCGGGTCGGTGCCGCGTACGAAGATCTCGTGGTTGAAGACGGTGATGGTCGTCCGATCGGTGAAGATCCGGAAGTTGGGGTCCGTCACTGCCTCGTGCAGGCGACGAAGCTCGGCCTCATCGTACTCGAGGATCGCCGGATCCTTGACCGTCACCAGCCGGTCGTCCACCCCTTTGGGGATGGTCCGGCGGCTCACGGCGTGATGCATCAGCCGGCGGGCGATGTCGATCTCGCGGACGGCGCCGCGGGCCCACGGGATCACTTCCGTCGTGAGCACCGCCTTGACGCCCAGCTCCTCACAGATCGCGAGGAGCACCGCGTGGACGCCGGTGGTGTCGGCGCTGGTGAGCTCGGTGATGTTCCCGATCCCCATGAGCTGGGAGGCGTCGGGGTACCGGCGGCGGACTTCGGCGTACCGCTCGAGCGAGGCCATGAAGCCGAAGCCGATGGGCTCGATGACCGGGTCGATCAGATACCCGACTCCCCAGCCCTCGAGCGCCGAGAGGCTGGGCTCCAGGCTGTCGAGGCCCTCGCCGAGGTCGGGGATCACCACTACCCGAGCCGAGGTGCCTGCCAGCTCGCGGGCGACGGTCAGGTTGCTACGGTTGACGCTCAGCACCAGCTCCGCGCCGGCCTCGACCGCGGTGCGGATCTCGTCCGGCTCGAAACTGTCGATGCTGACCCGCATTCCCGCCGCGCGGAGCTCCCGCACCACCGCGCCCAGGTCGGGGTAGGCGAGGCCCGGGGTGCATCCGACGTCGATGAGGTCGGCACCGCTGGCCCGGTAATAGTCGGCGGCGGCGCGGACCGCCTCGCGGGTGAGCCGGGGGGCGTTGTTGATCTCGGCGAGAATTTCGACGGTGAAGGCGCCGTACTCCGCGCGTACGGCCGCCTGACCGAAGTAGCGGGGAATCTCCCGCAGGTCTTTGGGGCCCTTCTCGACCGGTACCCCGACCCGCTCCTGGATCACCCGGGGATCGCCCTCGCACAAACCAGGGATGAGGACGAGGTCGGTGCCCTCGGGGACTTCGAGGAACCGGGCGATCCAGCTGGTGGTCATCAGCGCCGCCACCGTAATCTTGAGCACCGCCACCCGCGCTTCGAACGGCGGATCCATCTCCCGCAGGACCTCGCGAAGCGCGGGCTCGGCGAGCTTGCCGGTGACGAAAAGGATCCGGCGCCGCTCCGGCTCTACCGTGGATCCCCCGACCGGACCCACTTGTTCGGGGTTCCCTCGAGCGCACCGCCCTGGGGCCGCCAGAGCGCCACTTCCTCGATCTTCCGGGCGAGCTCGAAATCCTTGTCCGTGATCCCACCGGCCGCGTGGTTCTGCAGCTTCACGATGATGCGGCCCCAGGTGACCGTGAGGTCGGGGTGGTGATACGCGGCCTCCGCCAGGTACGCGACCGAGTTCACCAGCATGAGCGTGGTCGGCCAGCCGTCGGTCTTGTACACCCGCCGGATCCAGCCGTCCTCGTAATACCAGCCCGGCAGCTCCTTCAGCCGCTCGGCGATCTCCGCATCGGAGTAGGTCTTTTCCTTGGTTGCCGGCATATACATCTCCTTGTGCGTGCTGCCATTGTCCATCGTGTCCGGGTCACATCACCACGCCGCCGTTCACGGCGAGGGTCTGCCCGGTAAGAAATCCGGCGGCGTCGGAAGCGAGGAATACCGCCGCCTGCGCCACATCTTCGGGAACACCCCAACGGGCCATCGGGGTCCGGGCCACCACTTCCTCCCGCCAGGTCGGGTCGGCTTCCTCGCCGAAGGCGGTCTCGATGAAGCCCGGGGCCAGAATGTTTACCCGTATGGAAGGGGCCACCTCGCGCGCGAGGGAGCGGCTGAAGCTCGCGATCGCGCCCTTCGCGACCGAATAGAGGATGGGGTTCTCCCCCTTCATTCCCTGGGTCACGTGATCCCAGGACATGTTGAGGATCACGCCGCCCGCGCCCGCTCGCATCAGTCCGACCGCCGCCCACGAGGCCACCACGGTGCCCCGGACGTCGACGGCGAGCAGCAGCTCGAGCTTTTCCGCGCGGGACAGCTTGGCTCCGCGACCGGTGAGGATGTCGGCGCCTGCGTTGTTGATCCAGACGTCCACCCGGCCGAAGCGCTCCTGGACTGTCTGAGACAGACGCTCGACATCCGCTTCGCGGCTGATGTCGACCTGGACGGGAACGGCGACGCGGCCGGCCTCGCCCACCCGCCGGACCGTCTCGTCGATTCCCTGCCGGTTGTGCTGGTAGCTCACGACCAGATCCGCGCCCGCGTTAGCACACGCCAGAGCGATGGCCTGACCGATCCCGCTGGAGGCGCCGGTCACCACAGCGACCTTGCCTGCCAAGCTCACCTCGCCTCCCGCGGCTGCCCAGTCTGCGCTAGCTTCATAAATGCTAACATATCAGCGCGTTAGCTTCTCACAAGGGAGTCGCATGCGACTGCTGGTGAGTGTCCGGTCGGCCGACGAAGCGGTGCTGGCTGCGAACAACGGGGCCGACATCGTGGATGCCAAGGAGCCGGACGCCGGCCCTCTCGGCCCGGTGTCGAGGTCGGTTCTCCGCGCCATCGAGCAGACACTCCCGCCCCACGTGCCCCTCGGCGTCGCGCTAGGCGATGCGACCGTGCCCGCTGAGCTGGCGGACGTGCTCGATCGCCTCGCTCCGCCGGTGCATGCGGGCGGCACCTTCCTCAAGATCGGTTTCGCCGGGGTCTCCCGGCCGGAGCAGGTCTCGGCCGTCCTTCGCCGGGCGGTGGAGCAGGCCGGCGAACTCGGCCCGTCGGTCGCGGTGATCGCGGCATCGTACGCCGACTTCGGGCGCGCCGAAGCCCTGTCTCCCGACGGCATTCTCGACGCCGCGATCGGTGCCGGTGCCAACGGAGTCCTGATCGATACCTGGATCAAGGACGGGCGCGGGTTGCTGCGGCACCTGTCGGTGGATGCGCTGACCGTGTGGGTGCTCCGGGCGCGACGCGCCGGCCTGTTGACGGCACTGGCGGGGAGCATCGTCGCGGACGACCTCAACGTCCTGCGGAACATCGGGCCCGACGTGATCGGCGTCCGGGGTGCCGTGTGTCGAGGTGGCCGGTCCGGGAGTCTGGATCCCCACCGCCTGCACCAACTTCGCGCGACTTTCGACCAGGAAGGTGGGCAGTCCGGCCTACCGTCCAGTCGCGAAATGCCAGAGCCCGCCGCCCACATCGCTCCGCTGTCCCCCTAACGATGCAATCGCTGAAGGGCACGGGAGTTGCCTCCGCAGCCGGGAGGCGACCTCGGTCGCGGTCCCGCGGGTCTGATCGGCTACTCGTGCCTGGAAGATTTCGTGACGCTACAGCCCCGGCCGCTAAGGAGCAGGTTCGGTCGCCGCCTGCTCATGCTGTTCGTCGGCTGTGCCGTCGTACCGATCGCGCTGGTCGCGTCGATCTCCTACCGCCATGTCACCCGATATCTCGAAGCGCAAAGCAGTAGCCGTCTCGATCACGCCTCCGAGGCGTTGGCGCAGGCCATGTTCGAGCGGTTGCTCCTGCTTGACGCTACCCTGAAGAGCATCCCCCCCATTGCGGTCAAACAACTGCTCGACCCGCGCACCCTACCGCCGACTAGCACCGAGCCGGCTCCGCAGACCCGTCTCCCGCACGGAAGCAGGACGCGGACCCGACTCGGGGCCGAGCGCCAGACCGACTTGGACGCCGGACGCTGGTTGAGCACCGGCCTCGACCTCCTGGCGAGCCGGCGCTTCGTCGCCCTCGAGTTCGTGGCGGACAATGGCCGGCGCACGCCGGTGTTCGGCCAGATGGAAGAGCTTCCGCCGGTGGCCACCGCCGAACGGGCCGACCTCGCGGCCGGCGTTCCCTTGATCGTTACCCGACCCGGGCCGCGGGGCGAACGACAGGTCTACCTGATCCGCCGGATCGGCCGAGCCGGGGAGGCGGAAGGAATGCTGGTCGGCGAGGTCAGACCTGAGTTCCTCTGGGGCTCGCTCGATCTGAGCCTGCCGTCGCGCGACACCCGGATCACCATCCGGGACGATTCGGGGCACCTGCTGTTCGCCAAGACCGCCGCCGAGGCCGGTTGGGAGCCGGACGCCCAAATGGCGACGCCCCCGTCGGCAGCGGCCGCGGTGTCGCCCGATCCGTACATCTCGTCCACCCAGGTGATCTATCTGGATGAGGTCTTCTCGGGGCCCGTCTGGACCCTCATCCTGAGCCAGTCGCGCGATGACGTGCTCGGTCCGATGGTGAGCTTCACCCGGATGTTCCTGCTCGTCGTCGTACTGGCGAGCCTGCTGGTGCTGATCGTGAGCAATGACCAGATCCGGCGCAGCCTGGTGCCGCTCCAGGCGCTGCAGCAGGGCACCCGTCGGATCGCCGAGCGCGACTTCTCCAGCCGGATCACGGTGCGGAGCGGGGACGAGCTGGAAGAGCTGGCCGAGTCGTTCAATTCCATGGCCGGCCGCCTCGACCGCCAGTTCCAGGCGCTCTCGACCGCCGCGGAGATCGACCGGGCGGTGCTGGCGGCGACCGACGCCGACGAGATCGTGGGTACGCTGCTCTGCCGGATGCCCGACATCTACCCCTGCGATATCGTGGGCGTGATCCTGATGGCGCCGGACGGAGCCAAGTCCCTTCCCGCGGTGACGATCGACTACGCCGCCAACATTCGCCACGACGCCCGGATCGACCTGCACGCCGAGGATGTGCAGGATCTCCTCGAGGGAGCGGAGGTCCGACTGGTGCAGCGCACCGAAGAGAATCGGCTGCCCGCCTATCTCGCCCCGCTGGGCGCGCTGGGAGCCGCCTCGTTCTGCGTCCTCCCGCTGCGCTACCAGCACCAGCTGGTCGGGGTCGTGGCGCTGGGCGACCGCGGGGTAAGCCCGGCCGACGAGGACGCTCGGATTCAGGCGCGCCGGGTGGCCGACCAGGTCGCCATCGCCCTGGCCAACGCGCGCATGCTGCAGCAGGTGCGCACCCTTGCGTACGTGGACAGCCTCACCGGCCTGCCCAACCGGCTCTCCTACAAGGACAGGCTGGCCAGCTCGCTCGAGGAGGCCGGGCGTCACGGCCGGCTGGTGGCGGCGCTGTTCATCGACCTGGACCACTTCAGCCGCATCAACGATACCCTCGGGCACGAGGCAGGCGACCACCTGCTACAGCTGGTCGCGGGGCGCCTCCGCGCGTCGTGCCGCGAGCGGGAGGACGAAGTCGTCCCCGCTTCGTCCGCGCTGGATCCGGAGGTCGCCCGCCTCGGCGGCGACGAGTTCACCGTGATCATGCCGGGGCTCGCCGATCCGGAGGACGCCGCCAAGCTGGCCCGCCGCATTCTCTCCAGCCTGGCCCACCCGTTCCGGCTGGAGGGACGGGAGATCTTCGTCAACGCCAGCATCGGCATCGCCATCTACCCCTACGACGGGGAAGACCTCGAGATGCTGCTGATGCACGCCGACACCGCGATGTACAAGGCGAAGGAGCAGGGAGGCGGCAGCTATCAGGCCTATTCCCGGGCCATGAACGCTTCGGCGCTGCAGCGGCTGACGTTGGAGCACTCCCTCCGTCGGGGGCTGGAGCGAGAGGAGTTCGAGGTCCACTATCAGCCGATCGTCGAGGCCCGGACCGGGCGGCCCGTGGCCGCCGAGGCGCTGGTGCGGTGGCGCCACCCCGATCTGGGGCTCCTCATGCCCTCCGAGTTTGTGCCCCTCGCGGAGGAGAACGGCCTCATCGTACCGCTGGGCGAGTGGGTCATCCAGCGGGCCTGTCTCCAGAACCGGGCCTGGCAGATGGAGGGACTTCCGGCGTTGCGGGTGGTGGTGAACCTCTCCAGCCGCCAGCTCCGCCGGGGGATGACCGAGACGGTCGCCCGGATCCTGCAGACCACGGGGCTCGATGCCCGGTACCTCGGCCTCGAGCTCACCGAGAGCGTGCTGGTGAACCACCAGAAGGAGGGCGTGGTCGTCCTGCACGCCCTGCGCGCGATGGGGCTGCATCTCTCGGTGGACGACTTCGGCACCGGGTACTCGTCGTTCAGCTACCTGAAGCACTTTCCGCTCGATGCTCTCAAGATCGACCGCACCTTCGTCCGAGAGATCACCACCGATCCGGACGACGCGGCGATCACCACGGCGATCATCGCCATGGGCCATGCGCTGGGTCTGCGGGTGGTGGGCGAAGGGGTGGAGACCGCGGCGCACCAGGCGGTGCTCCGGCGCCAGGGATGTGACGAGCTGCAGGGGTATCACTTCAGCCGGCCGGTCCCGGCCGAGCGGTTTGCGGCCTACCTGGCTGCCGCGACCACCGCCGGCCGCCGAGCTCGCGGCAGCGGGGCCGCGTAGCTCAGGGCGAGAGCGCCGCCTCCAGCCGCTCCCATCCCACGATCGCCACCGGCAGTCCCGCCGGCACCACGCTCGCGAAGGCCCGATCCACCGGCTCGGCCAGGTCGTCCGCCGGCTTCACCAGAACGAGCCGTGAGGCGTCCAGCGCCCCGGCGACGAAAGCGGCGACGCTGTCACTGGTGGCCTCCCAGCCGTGGGGCAGCACGTCGGCGTTCCGGAGCCAGCGATAGGGCGCCAGGATCGCCATCCGTCCGCGGCCCAGCGCCGCGCCGATCCCGCCGACGTCCTCCACCAGGTCGGCGTCAAGGATCCGCTCCGCCAGAACGTGCGCGTACTGATCCATCGCCAGGAGTGCCATCCAGTGTCCCGCGTCGGCGGACAAGCCGAACCGGCGCTCGAACTCCCGCACCGCATCGGCGAAGGGGCCGCCCCCCGGCACGACTACCACCGCGCGACCGCGCGCCGCGCGGGCGAGGGTGTCACAGACATGGCCCAGTGCGCCCGGGGAGGCCAGGAGCCCGCCGCCGACCTTCACCACGATCGGGCCGCCGGCCTCGGGCACTCTGGTCGGCGGCGCGGGGTGGGGAGTAGAATGCGGCATGCGGATCATTCCAGTGCTCGACCTTTCGCACGGCGTCGCCGTGCACGCCCGTGCCGGCGATCGGGCGCGCTACCAGCCGGTTCGCTCGGCGCTCGCGCCGCGCTCACTGGGGGATCCGCGGGCCCTGCTGCAGGGCTATCGTGAGCGGCTGGGCGCGCGGGAATGTTATCTGGCCGACCTCGATGCCATCCAGGGCGAAGCACCGCAGCTCAAGTCGATCGAGGAGCTGGCTCCGCTCGCCGGGATGCTGCTGGTGGACGGAGCCGTCACGGAGCCGGAGATGGCTCAGGCACTGCTCCGGCGCGGCGCGACCCGCGTCGTGGTCGGGCTCGAGACTCTGCGCGGGGTGGGCGACCTCGCCGCCGTGGTGACGGCCGTAGGCGGCGACCGGGTTGTCTTCAGTCTCGACCTGCGCCACGGGCGGCCGGTGGTGCAGGCGGGGCTGCAGGCGCTCGCCGCGTCCGACGCGGAGTCGCTGGCGGTCCGGGCGGTCGAAGCCGGTGCTGGAGCCGTCCTGGTGCTGGATCTCGGCCGGGTCGGTACCGGGGGCGGGGTCGATCTCCGGCTTCTGGCCGTGCTGCGGCGCGCCGTGGGATCGACCGAGCTCCTTGCCGGCGGCGGGGTGCGGACGCGGCGCGATCTCGATCGGATGCGCGATGTGGGATGTGACGGCGTGCTGGTGGCGAGTGCGCTCCACGCCGGAGAGATCGGCGCGGCCGACGTCGCCGCGCTGGAGGCCGATCCTCAGTCGGACGCCAACGCCTCGCGGTAAGTCGCGGCCTGCCCGTAGTTCTCTTCGACTTCCAGCTCCAGCAGCGTGAGATGCCGGTAGCCCCGGGCGTTCAGCTCGTCGCGGACCTGGGTGCCCAGGTGCTGCGCCAGCATCTCCGCCGTGCTGTTCTGGATCGGAAGCAGGGCGCAGTCGGTGCGGGGGAAGACGTAGGTCGGCTTGCCGAAATAGTCCACCGCCAGCCGGTCACCTTCTTCGCGGAAGGCGAGCTTCGGGTTCTGGTTCGGCAGCAGCACCTTATGGTCGATCTGGTCGACCAGCTGGCGGGTGATCTGCTTGAGGACGCTGAAGTCCAGGACGAAGTACGTCTCGGGATCGACCGTGCCCTCTACGGCCACGCCGACCCGGTAGTTGTGCCCGTGCAGCGACTCACACTGGTGGCCGCGGAAGGTGATGAAATGGGCGGAGGCGAACACCAGGTAGTCCTTGCTCACCTCGACGCGGAAGCGGCTCTGCACGCGGTCTCTCCCGTCAGCGGTTCCAGCCATCCTCTAGTATAACGGCGAACAGCGAGGCGCAGGTGAGGTCGGCGCTGGTGCCAGGGTTCCGGGTATTGCGCTCGTCCCGCAGCTCCGCGTCCAGCGCCGCCAGCGCCTCGGGGCCACTTCCGCGCACCTCGCCGGCGCGGCGCGAGATACGCTCGGCCTCGGCCCGGCCCAGCTTCCGGGCGATGAGGGTATCCGGCACCGCGGCGAGGAGGGCGAGGTACGCTTCCACCGTCGCATCCGCCCAGGGGAGGCCGCGCCAGCGGGCGTCGCGGAGCGCGGGGACGCCGACCTCGAAGGTGGTGCCGAACCCGGTGACGTACTCGCGGGCCACGCTGTCCCGCTCCGCCGCGAGGCCCATCGCCGCGGTCAGCGTGACCGTCGGGGCGCCGGCCACATCCTCGGCGCTCGCGGTGCCCAGACCGCCGGGGTGCGCCAGGCGAATGGCCTCGTAGACCTCGGCCGCATCGGCGACGGTGGTTTCCGCCAGCACCCGCTCCACTCTCGGGCGCAAGCCGCCACCGCTCCGACAGGCGGCACGCGCCAGCGGCGCGAGCAGGAGGACGATGCCGAGGTTGGTGTTGTGCCTGGTCCAATGGGCGGTGGCCTCGATGGCCGACCGGATCGTGGCGCCCAGGGGGCGCTCGCCGGCCAGCGCGAGCGCGGGGCCGATCGCCACCGCGCTGGCGACGAAGTCCTCGTAGGACGTGTCGTGAAAATGTCGGCCCGGCGAGACGTTGCCCGGCTTGGGCGCGCTCACCTCGAGCAGGCAGGCGAGCTGCGCCGCCGCCGCGACGTCCGCGCCGGTCACCGGGCCGGGGCTGCGATGTGGTCCACCAGCGCGCCCGCGACGTCGATGCCGGTGGCCTGCTGCAGTCCTTCCCAGCCGGGCACGCCGTTCACCTCCAGGACATACACGGTGCCGTCGCGGGCCGGGAGCAGGTCCACCCCGGCGTACTCGGCCCCGACCGCGGCCGCGGCCCTGAGCGCCATCCCTGCCCACTCTTCCGACAATGCGATCGGTCGTCCCACGGCGCCCCGGGCGATGTTGGTGCGCCATCCTTGGGCCCGTCGCTCGATTGCGGCCAGCACCCGGCCGCCCAGCACGAATACCCGCACGTCCCGGCCGTCGTGCTCGATGGTCCGCTGGAGGTAGAAGACGCCCCGGATCGTCTCGATCGTCTGCACCACCCGGTAGGCCATCTCCTCGTCCGCCACCCGGACCATGCCGAGGCCCATGGACCCGAAGAGCGGCTTGACGATTACGTCGCCCAGCGCGCGGAAGGCCGCCATCGCCTCCTCGGCGCTCTCGCAGACGATGGTCTCGGGGGTGGGAAGGCCGCACTGCTCCAGCAGCGCCGAGGTCCAGAACTTGTCCACCGTGCGCTCGATGGCGCGCGCCGGGTTCACGACCCGGATGCCGCGCTCCGAGAGCCGGTGGAGGGCGTCCATGCGGAAGACGATCTGTTCCAGGGAGCCGGCGGGAATGATCCGGGGCAGCACGACGTCCGCCCGGTCCAGCTCGGCCGCCCCGCTCCTGAGGCCGGGGCGGCCGCCCAGCGACGCCGTCAGTCCCTCGTAGGGCACCAGGTCCCAGGAGTGCCCGCGGGCGGTGAGCGCCCGGGTCAGCTCCTGGGTGTGCCACCCCTCCCGCGAGGCGAGGATGACGGCGTACACACGCTACTTGGTTTCGACCGCGGTCATGCCCACCAGGCCGCCGTCGGCGAAGTTCTTGAGGTCGTCGGCCACCTTCTTGAAGCCCGGCGTGGCGACGCCCTTCTTGAGGTCCGCCATCGACTTGAAGTACAGCTCCGCCTGGCGGTAGAAGGTGGGCTTGGAGCCGTCGAGGTTGGACTCGAAGCGGGTGAGATCCGCCTTCACGAAGCCGATCTCAGCCTGGTTGGCGCTGACCAGCGGCAGGTGCGTCTCGGCGTAGTACTTCTCGAACTTCGCGGTGTCCTTGGGCTCCTTGTAGATCACCGTCACGATGGCCATCGACTCGTCGCTGCCGACCGTCGCCGGCTCGTTGGTCTCCACCGCGATCATGCCCACCAGGCCGCCATCGGCGAAGTTCTTGAGGTCGTCCGCCACCTTCTTGAAGCCCTCGGTGGCGGTGCCCTTCTTCAGGTCGTCCATCGAGTTGAAGTAGAGCTCCGCCTGACGGTAGAAAGTGGGCTTGGAGCCGTCGAGGTTGGCCTGGAAACGGGTCAGATCCGCCTTCACGAAGCCGCTCTGGTCCTGGTTGGCCGACACCAGCGGCAGGTGAGTCTCCCGGTAGTACTTCTCGAACTTGGCCGTGTCCTTGGGGGTCTTATAGATGACGGTGACGATCGCCTTGGGACCGGCGGCCGGCGCAGCGGCCTGGGGAGCCGGGGCCGTGTCGGCCGGCGCCTCGGGAGCCTTCTCGGCCGGCTTGCTGCAGGCCGCGCTGAGCGCGATGGATGGAATCAGCCACCAGCTGGGGACACGCCGCATGGGAATGCTCCTCGGGGGTTAGGGACGGACTCACGGGGCGGGGTAGAGGCTCGCGTCCAGCACCTCGGGATTGAGCCGGCCGGCGTGGAAGGTTCGCCCCGACTCGGCGCTGGTCAGCCAGACCTCCGCCGGGCTGAACAGGAGGGGGTCGATCTTGTAGAAGTCCCCCTGGTACCGCTGGAAGATGTCGTAGAACGGCGTGCCGTAATCCCGAGAGGCGGACGCCGGCACCTTTTCGGCCAGCTCGGCCAGCTCCTGGTCGCCGGCGCGGATGGTGTAATGTGCCTGGCCGCCGTAGAGGATGCAGTCGTTGGTGCGGCCGATGCCGCGCAGATCGTTCTTGGCCACCGGCGGGATCGGCGCCATGCCCATCGCGCTCACCACGCGGCGCACGTCGAAGCCCAGCGTCTCCATCTTGTGGAGACCGGTCTCGATGATCCGGGCCGAGATCTGCACCCCGCCGGCCAGGCTCGCCGTGGGCGCCACGACGAAGGTGAGCGCCGACGCCCGGAGCCGCGCCTTCTGGGCCACGTACTCGGCCACCTCGTCGGTGGGGAGGGTACGGGTCTCCAGCACCAGGATCCCGCGCCCCGCCTCCTCCTCATAGCTCAGCTTCTCGAACAGCTCGTGTTCCACCCGCGCGTGGGCCCGGAGCGGGCCCGATCCCATCGCGAAATACTTGCCGACCGAGATCGCCCAGCCGGCGTACTGGGACGCCATGCAGGAGACCGCGGGATGGTCGGTCCACACCGTGACACCGGGCCGGGTCTGCCCCCCGATGATGAGCGGCGCGTAGACGACATTGCCGAGGCCGCCCATGCAGATTTGCGCCAGGGCGAGGCCGGCGTCGAGCCCGCCGGCTGCGTCGACCCCGGCGTCGATCACCCGCGCCCCGCTTCCGAGGGTGGCGAGCCGAACCCGGTAGCGGTCCTCCTGCTCGGCCAGCCGGTCGGCGATCTCGGAGGCGAGCTCGTTCATGCCCAGCGCGGTCGTCACGGTGTCCATTCCAGAATCTCCCCGGCGCCCAGCTCGGCGAGGTCGCCGCTGTACCGCCGATACAGGCCGGACAGATGGTCCGGAGTCACCGGACATCCGTACCGGCGCTTCAAGTAGCCCAATGTCACGGGCAGATACGACGGCCGATAGGTGCAGGCGTAGCGGTAGGTGGCCGGTGGTGTCACCGTGCCGAGCGCCACCACCGAGCCGCGCTTCGACCAGAGCCCGGGCTCGGCGCCGACCGCGCCGAAGACCACGATCGATCCGGCGAGCATCGCGCGCCCGGCACCCTCGGCCACGTCGCCTTCGACCGCGATGAGCCCGCGGCGAAGGCCCGATCCGGCGCCGGCGCCGGCCGACCCGCGCACCACGATCTCGCCGCCGGTCATCCCGCGCTTGGCCCCCGGCAGCGCGGCACCCGCCTGGGGACCGGCGCGGCCTTTGACTTCGATCGAGCCGCCCCGCATCCCCTGGCCGACGTACTCGCCGGCGTCACCCTCGACCACCAGCGCGCCACCCGCGAGACCGGCGCCGATTCCGTCCATCCGGCCGAGGTCGCCCACCAGACGGATCCGCTCGCCGGGCGCGGCGGCGACCTTGAAAAGATCCCCCAGCCGAGCCCGTCCCGTTCCATCGACCCAGATCTCCTGGCCCTCGATGGCGGCGGCCTCCAGTCCACGGAGGGCGTCCCAGGCGACGGTGCTCGCGTCCACCCGCTGCGTCAGCGCGCGACGCAGCGTGAGGGTGGTCTCGCCGCTCACTTGGCCGGCCCGTCGCCGCTCATGATCTGGCGCAGGTGGAAGTGGTGGGGACCGAGCTTGCCGCCGTAGTTGCCCGCCGTGATCCCGACGACCCCCTGGCGGCACGCGGCGTCGATGCCCACGCGCATGGCGCGAGAGATGGCCGGCGCATCCATGCCGTCGAGCACGATCTCGAGCACCGAGTTGACCGATTCGGGCAGGGCGGTGGATGTCACCGCGCGCAGGGTGGGGCAGAAGGCGTCGTTGGTGGACGCGATCATCCCCTTGGTCCGCCGCGAGCCCACCTTGCTGCCGCTCCGCACGACCCCGCCGGGGAATGGAAGGATGACGCCCGGCAGGCCCGCCATTGCATCCACCGCCGCCTCGGCGGCGGCCAGCGCCGCGTCCGCCGAGGTGGCGAGGATCAAGAAGTTGCCGCCGCCGATACCCTTCTGCAACCCGAACTTGTCCTCGACCAGGAACTCGCCTTCCATCACGGGAATGCGCCAGAAGCGGCGCCCGCCGACCATCTTGCTTCCCTGGAATCCGTCGCCGAACACCCGGAGCGCGGAGCCGACGCCGACCCGGTCCGGCGCGTCGGGCAGGCCGTCGAAGCAGGCGGTGGTGGGGCAGGTCAGGATGGTCTGCCCGACCCGCTCGATCAGCCGGACCGGAAGGTCGTCCTTGGACATCGTGAGCAGCAGGACGCTCATGCCCGGACGGTTGTCGGGCGTCTCGTCGGGCGCGAGCTCGCGCTCGATCCCTGCCTCGCACTTGCAGCCGATGACCGAGGTCGCGAAGCCGGTCATCTTGAGCGCCGCCTCACGCGCCCAGCGGGGGCTCCGGGCGGTGATCACCACCCGGGAGACCCGCATGGTGAACGCCTCGGCGAAGGTGTCCTCGATCGCGACGCCGCGGATCTCCACCTCAGCCCAACTCCAGCGGGGCATCGCGCAGCCCCCGCACCGGGAAATTGTCGAAGGCGACCGTACCGTAGTCGTCGTAGAATCGGCGCAGGTCCGACACCACGGCGTCGTCGTGTTTCGGTGCCAGGCGCAGGCGGCGTCCGGCTGGCGCGCGGCGGAGCTGCCCTTCCTCCACCACCAGCGTGCCCCCCTTGATGACGTAGCGGGGCAGCGAGAACATCCGGGCCAGGTCGGCCTCGCGCGAGTACACCGTCACGTCGGCATCCGCGCCCACGCCGAGGTGGCCTTTGTGCCTGAGCCCGAGCAGCCGGGCCGGGCCGGCGCGGGTGATGATGGCGATCTCGTTGAGGGTGTACTCCCGAGCGAGGCCGTCGGCCAGCGCGCTTCCGGCCAGGAGCCGCTGGTTCACCCGCTTGAGCTGCTCGTCGCGGACGGTCCGGTCCATTAGCAGCTGAATCAGCGCGGGATATGCCTCGAACGAGCCGCCGTTGGGCGAGTCGGTGGACAGCACCACCCGCCACGGATCGGTCGCCAGGAGGAAGAGCTCGAGCCCGACCGCCCATTGGAGCGAGGACACGGCGGCCCGCTCCTCGTAGCGGTAGGGGATGATCCCGCACCCGGTTTCCAGCTCCACGTCGATATTGGTCCACTTCCGCCCGCTGCTGGCCTGGAGCAGGTACTGCGCGGGGCCATCCGCGCTGAGCGTGGTGGCCGGCCCGAACATCACCTGGCCGACGTCCACGCTGACGTGCGGATCGCCGTTCACCCGCTCGATGACCTGCCTGGCCGCGGAGCTCCAGGCGCCGGTCTTGCCCTCGGGACCGCTGCCATAGCAGTGAAACTGCAGATGGGTGAAGTGGGCCCGCCGCCCCGACAGCGCATCCATCGTCGCCAGCGTGGTCGTCGAGTTGCCCGGCTGGCCCAGGTTGTTGCAGTGGATGTGCACCGGGTGAGGCAGCCGGAGGGTGTTGGCGGCGTCGGCGAGCGTCTCCAGGATGGCTCGCGGCGTCACCCGGCTCGAGCCCAGCGCCTCGTCGATGGCGGTCAGGTTCCGCTGCCCCGACTTCCACGCCTGCACGCCGCCGGGATTCACGATCTTGATGGCGTACCCGCCGGTCGCTTCGAGCATCCACGCCGCGTAGTCGCGGGCCCGGTCGCGCTCGCCGGCGTCAACCTGGCGGAGCAGGTAGTCGTCGTTCCCCAACAGGATGTAGAACCCGCCATCCACGATCGGAGTGTCGTCGAACTCCGCGTGGGTGTGCCGAGCGGTGCTCGGCGCGACCGCGGCGTCGAACACGGTGGTGTAGCCCAGCCCGGCGTAGCGGTAGCCGGTGGTGAACGTGCTGGGCAGGGTGCCGCCGGTGCCGGAGCGGCCGGGTGAGATCCCCGGCTCCAGCGCCGGAGCCGCCACCGGACTCGCCGAGTGCTCTTCCACCAGCAGGCGCCGGGCGTGATTGCATGCCGAGCTGGCGACGTGGCTGTGGATGTCCACGCCGCCGGGCATCACGATCATGCCGCGGGCGTCGAGCGTCGGGGTGCCGGACGGCAGCTCGGCCACGATCCGCCCGTCGTCGATGCAGATGTCCCGCACCTCGCCGTCCACGCCGTTGGCGGGGTCGTGGACCGTGCCTCCGACGATGCGGAGCCGCGCGCCGCTCATCGTGGCGCTCCCGAAGCGGTGGCGACCCGCGCCAACAGGTCGCGCAGCAACGCTTCCGCCGAGCGCGGGCCCGGGAGAGGCGCCTGCAGTGGCAGGGGGATGTCGTCCAGCCGGTAGCCGATGCCGGCCTCGTGAATTCCGGCGACTCCGGTGTCGATGGCGATCGTGGCGGGAAACGGAGCGGCGCTCGCCCGGGGGCCGATCACCACCACCGGGACCCGCTGCACGCTTGCGCGCAGCGGGTCGGACAGGCTCTCCGGGGCGCCGACCACCAGCACGGCCGAGGGCGAGGACCCATCGGCGCCGCCGGCTCGCCGGTGGGGTTGATAGCGCGGCGCGCCGCGGGAGAAATCGACCGCGAAGGGGAACCCCGTCTGCCAGGTGCTCACCGCTTCGGCCCCGTTCCGATTGCCGCCGGCTCGCAGGGTGCTGAGCGCCGCGCGGGTTGGACCGTTGAGCGCCTGGGTCAGCCCGATCAGCCCCTCGATCCGCTCCGGGGTACGCCGCTCCGCGGTCGGCTCGCCGTCATGCACGATGGCCACGTACTTCGCCTGGGTCAGGCGACCCGCCAGCTCGGCTACGCCGGGCGGCAGCGCCTCCCCGCCCAGGTGTCGGCCCTGCAGTCCGGCGCGAAGCTCGGCCAGCGCGAGCAGCTCCTGGTCCGGAGTCAGGACGAGCCGGAGATCGGCGTCGGCCGGACCGGCGTCGCCGCCAACGGTGACCGACACGACGGTTCGGGGGTGGTCGCCGGCGGCCAGGTGGAGGGCGCGAGAGGCGGCGGCGTACCGGCTGCGGTACCGGGGATACCGACGGTCGGGGTCCACTGCCCAGTAGACCATGAGGTCGGCCCGGTTCCGGATCTCGCCCAGCGTCGCGGTCGCGCGCCCACGGCGCTGCGCGGCCAGGATGCCGGCGGCAGCCGGCTCGGAGATGACGCTGTCCGTTACGGCGCCCAGCGCGTCGGCCAGGGCGAGCGCAGCCCCGTACGCCGACGCCGTGAGCTCGGCCCCCAGCACCACCACCAGACGGCCGCGCGCCTCGCCCAGCAAAGCCGCCGCGCGGTCGACGGCCCGCTGGACGTCGGTCGGCTTGCCGTCGACCAGTACCCGGTCCGGCACCTGCCCATCGCCGAACCAGGCGATGCCAAGCGGACAGGCGCGCTCGGCCGCGGTGATGCGTCCCTTGGCGATGGTGAGCACGATGTCGTCACAGGCGCAGCCGCACCCGAGACAGGTGACATGGCCGACCTGAGACGGCGCGGCAGCCCCGCCTCGGCGAGGTGAAGGCATCAGCGGTCGGTACGGAAGGTCGCGAGCGAACGAGCCGGCGGGCGGAAACCGGCGCAGGGCGGAGCGGAGAGGCGATGGAGCGCGAGGGCGGTCATCTCAGCGCTCAAGATATAGTCCCCCGGTCAGCGTCGCGAGACGCCCAGCAGGTCGAGCATCTCATCTACGCTAGTGAACTTCTCCCGGGGTTTGCCCTTCGGGGCGCCGCGACCGATCTCCGCCTGGTCGATGGCGATCCAGTCGTCGTAGCTCACCACGCGGCGGCCGTCGCTGCCGGCCAGCGCGGGGATCGCCTCGGCGCCGGGCTTGGGC